>NZ_RHQO01000070.1:0-23551 GCF_003935475.1 Pseudomonas sp. p99-361
CTGCCATACCTTGTGGCAAACACCTGTCAGCCCTAAGGCGATCCCTGTGGGAGCTGGCTTGCCGGCGATTGGGCCGCGCAGCGGACCCCTTTGCAATCAGGCCCCGCGATACTCCGGTAACCCCGCCAACCCTTCCTTTAGATAGTCCACCAACCGCCGCACCTTCGGCGACAGGTGCCGCTGTTGCGGGTACAGCGCCCAAACCGCGGTATTGGGCGGTTGGTGCCCCTCCAGCAACGACACCAGTGCGCCGCTGTGCAGGTGCTCCAGTACGTAATAGTCCGGCAACTGGCACAGGCCCATGCCTTGCAAGGCTGCATCCAGAACCGCCTGACCACTGTTGCAACGCCAGTTGCCCTGCATCCGCTGGCTGATCTCGCGGCCGTCCTGCTGCAGTGCCCACGCATCCGAGCTGCCGATCAGGCAATTGTGCCGCGCCAGTTCCGACAGGCTGTGCGGCCGGCCATAGCGCTCCAGATAGGCTGGCGATGCGCACAGGTACATGCGCCGCGGCGCCAGGCGGGTCGCCACCAGTCGCGAATCGGCCAGCCTGCCCAGGCGGATGGCCAGGTCCATGCCTTCATGCAGCAGGTCAAGGGTGTGGTTGTTCAACTCCACATCCACGCGCAACTGAGGGTACAACGCCATGAAGCGTGTGACCAAAGGCACGATGAAGCGCTCGCCATAGGCCACCGCGCAGGTCATGCGCAGCAGGCCCTTGGGCTCGCTGGCCAGGTCACCCATGGCGCGCAAGGCTTCTTCACGGCCATCCTGCAGGCGCTGGCAATGCTGCAGAAAGGTTTGCCCGGCTTCACTCAAGGTCACGCGGCGGGTACTGCGGTACAGCAGGCGGGTCTGCAAGCGTTCTTCCAGCCGGGCGATCTGCCGGCTGATGTGTGACGACGAAACCCCCAGGCGCTCGGCGGCGGCCGTGAACTGCCCCGATTCGGCGACAGCCACGAATTCATCGATGCCTTCCCAGCGGTTGCTCATGATTATCCCTGCACAGCAATAATGTTTTGTCTTTGCCTGGATTATTCATCAAAAGTCAGTGAATTACACTGGTGGTCTGAACTGACACCCTGTCTGGAGACACTCGATGATCAAGTCCCGTGCTGCTGTAGCCTTCGAAGCCAAGAAACCCCTGGAAATCGTCGAAGTCGACGTGGCCATGCCCAAGGCCGGTGAAGTGCTGCTGCGCGTGGTCGCCAGCGGTGTCTGCCACACCGACGCCTACACCCTGTCGGGTGCCGACCCGGAGGGCATCTTCCCATCCATTCTTGGCCATGAAGGCGGTGCGATCGTCGAAGCCGTAGGCGAGGGCGTGACCTCGCTGGCCGTGGGCGACCACGTGATCCCGCTGTACACCCCGGAATGCGGCAAGTGCAAGTTCTGCCTGTCGGGCAAGACCAACCTGTGCCAGGCGATCCGTGCTACCCAAGGCAAGGGCCTGATGCCGGACGGCACCACGCGCTTCTCCTACAAAGGCCAGCAACTGTTCCACTACATGGGCACCTCGACCTTCTCCGAGTACACGGTGTTGCCGGAAATCTCGGTGGCCAAGATCCAGAAAGAAGCCCCTCTGGAAAAGGTCTGCCTGCTGGGCTGCGGCGTGACTACCGGTATCGGTGCCGTGCTCAACACCGCCAAGGTCAAGCCGGGTGACACCGTGGCCATCTTCGGCCTCGGCGGCATCGGCCTGTCGGCAGTGATCGGTGCGGTGAAGGCCAAGGCCTCGCGCATCATCGCCATCGACATCAACCCGGCCAAGTTCGAGATCGCCCGTCAACTGGGCGCCACCGACTGCATCAACCCGAAAGACTACGACCGCCCGATCCAGGAAGTGATTGTCGACCTGACCGACGGTGGCGTGGACTTCTCCTTCGAATGTATCGGTAACGTGCAACTGATGCGTGCTGCCCTGGAATGCTGCCACAAAGGGTGGGGCGAGTCGGTCATCATCGGCGTGGCCGGTGCCGGCCAGGAAATCGCCACCCGGCCGTTCCAGCTGGTGACCGGCCGGGTCTGGCGTGGCTCTGCGTTCGGTGGCGTGCGTGGCCGCAGCGAGTTGCCGAGCTACGTGGAAATGTCCGAGAAAGGCGAGATTCCGCTGGATACGTTCATCACCCACACCATGGGCCTGGAAGACATCAACAAGGCCTTCGACCTGATGCATGAAGGCAAGAGCATTCGCAGCGTCATCCACTTCTGAGGTGCGCCATGAGCCTGGATAACATCTCTTGCCAGAAAAGCTTCGGCGGCTGGCACAAGCGCTACCGGCACCATTCCAGCGTGCTGGGTTGCGACATGGTGTTCGCCGTGTACCTGCCGCCACAGGCCGAGCAGGGTGCCAAGCTGCCGGTGCTGTACTGGCTGAGCGGCCTGACCTGTACCGACGAAAACTTCATGCAGAAGGCCGGCGCCCAGCGCCTGGCTGCCGAACTGGGGTTGATCATCGTTGCGCCGGATACCAGCCCGCGTGGCGAGCAGGTGCCTGGCGACCCGGACGGCGCCTGGGACTTTGGCCTTGGGGCCGGCTTCTACCTCAATGCCACCCAGCAGCCTTGGGCCAAGCACTACCGCATGCATGACTATGTGGTAGAGGAGCTGCCGGCGTTGATCGAGGCGCATTTCCCGGCCTCGGCCGAGCGCAGCATCAGCGGCCATTCCATGGGTGGGCACGGTGCGCTGGTGTGCGCTTTGCGCAACCCGGGGCGTTATCGCTCGGTGTCGGCGTTTTCGCCGATCAGCAACCCCATGGATTGCCCGTGGGGCGAGAAAGCCTTCAGCCGCTACCTGGGTGACGACCGCGCGCGCTGGCGTGAGTGGGATGCCAGCGTACTGCTGGCCGAGACGGCCGCTGGCGAGTGCCCACCGTTGCTGGTGGACCAGGGCGACCGTGACGACTTCCTCGAAAAGCAGCTCAAGCCTGAAGCGCTGGAGCAGGCAGCACGCAAAGGTGGCCACGAGCTGACCCTGCGCCTGCAGCCAGGCTATGACCACAGCTACTACTTCATTGCCAGCTTCATCGAAGAGCACCTGCGCCACCATGCGGTGGCGCTGGGGCGGGTGTAGGGCTTTGCATTTTCGGTGTCTGTGAGATCGAGCGCCGCCAGCGCGGGGCTTGATCGCATAGGCGCTAAAAATCTTGAGGCGATCACCTCCAGCCCCAATGGCAGCCAAAGCAGGTAGAATCACGCCCTGACTCATTCAGGGCGTTTTCTTATGCGTATTGGCCACGGCTACGATGTGCATCGTTTCTGCGACGGTGATTTCATTACCTTGGGCGGGGTGCGTATCCCGCACACATTCGGCCTGCTGGCCCATTCCGACGGCGACGTGCTGCTGCACGCCCTGAGCGATGCCTTGCTTGGCGCTGCAGCGCTGGGTGACATCGGCAAGCACTTCCCCGACACCGACCCCCAGTTCAAGGGTGCCGACAGCCGCGTGCTGTTGCGGCACGTGGTAGGCATCGTCCACGCCAAGGGCTGGAAGGTCGGCAACGTCGACGCCACCATCGTCGCCCAGGCGCCGAAAATGGCCCCGCACATCGACACCATGCGGCAGTTGATCGCCGAAGATCTGCAAGTCGAACTCGACCAGGTCAACGTCAAGGCCACCACCACCGAAAAACTCGGTTTCTGCGGCCGCGAGGAGGGCATTGCCGTGCATTCGGTTGCCCTGCTGCTGCCAGCATGACGGAACTGCAACTGCTGGGCCCGCGTGCATCGGGCGAGGTATTGGGCACCGCTGTGCTCAAGGCAGTGGCCGAGGATTTCCAGGTCGACGAGGTATTGGATATCCCGTTGTCGGGCCAGGGCGAGCACCTGTGGTTGTGGGTCGAAAAGCGTGACCTCAATACCGAAGAAGCCGCCCGCCGCCTGGCCCGCGCCGCAGGCGTGCCGGTGCGCAGCATCAGCTATGCCGGGCTGAAGGACCGCCAGGCGCTGACCCGCCAGTGGTTCAGCCTGCACCTGCCAGGCAAGGCCGACCCGGACCTGTCACGCGCCGAAGATGCCACCCTGCGCGTGCTCAAGCAGGTGCGCCACCAGCGCAAGCTGCAGCGTGGTGCGCATTCGGCCAACGGCTTCACCTTGCGCCTGACCGCGCTGAACGCCGATCACCAGGCGCTGGATGCGCGGCTGCAACTGCTCAAGCAACAAGGCGTGCCCAACTATTTCGGCAGCCAACGCTTCGGTCACGGCGGTGGCAATGTCCATGACGCCCTGGAGTGGGCGGCGCGCAAGGCCTTGCCCGAGCAACGCAACACGCGCTCACGGCTGCTGTCGGCCGGGCGCAGCTACCTGTTCAACCAGGTGCTGGCGGCGCGTGTCGCCGACAGCAGCTGGAACCGGGCCCAGGTCGGCGATCTGCTGGCGTTCACCGACAGCCGCAGTTTTTTCCCTGCAGGTGAAGCGGAATGTACCGACCCGCGCCTGGCCATTCTCGACCTGCACCCGACTGGCCCGATGTGGGGCGCGGGCGGTTCGCCCGCCGCCGCCGCGCCCGCGCAGCTGGAAAATGCCGTAGGCGACCAGCAACCGGCGCTGTGCCAGTGGCTGGCCCTGGCGGGCATGGATCACGAACGGCGTATTCTGCGGCTCCCTATTGGCGGCCTTACGTGGCATTATCCCGAGCCTGATATCCTGCAACTGGAATTCGTCCTGCCGGCCGGATGCTTCGCCACCGTGGTGGTGCGTGAAGTCGTGGATCTGGTGTCGGCAGGGCAGACGGACAGCCCATGCGTATTCTGATTTCGAACGACGACGGTGTTACCGCACCCGGGATCGCCGCGCTGCACGCTGCGCTGGCGGATTACGCCGAGTGCGCGGTAATTGCCCCGGAGCAAGACAAGAGCGGCGCCAGCAGTTCGCTGACGCTGGACCGGCCCCTGCACCCGCAGACCTTGGCCAACGGCTTCATCAGCCTCAACGGTACGCCGACCGACTGCGTGCACCTGGGGCTCAACGGGCTGTTGCCGTACACGCCGGACATGGTGGTGTCGGGGATCAACCTGGGGGCCAACCTGGGGGACGACGTACTGTATTCGGGTACGGTCGCCGCGGCGCTGGAGGGGCGCTTCCTCGGGGGGACGTCGCTGGCGTTCTCGCTGCTCTCGCGCCAGCCCGACAACCTGCCGACCGCGGCGCATATCGCCCGGCGCCTGGTCGAGGCGCAGTCGCGCCTGGCACTGCCCCCGCGTACCGTGCTCAACGTCAACATTCCCAACCTGCCGTTGGCGCACATCCGCGGCATCCAGCTGACCCGCCTGGGGCACCGCGCGCGGGCTGCCGCGCCAACGAAGGTGGTCAACCCGCGCGGCAAGGAAGGCTACTGGATCGCCGTTGCCGGCGATGCCGAGGACGGCGGCCCGGGCACCGACTTCCATGCGGTGATGCAGGGTTACGTGTCGATCACCCCGCTGCAACTCGACCGCACCTTCAGTGATGCCTTCGAGCAGCTCGATGGTTGGCTGGAGGGCCTGCTCTGATGCGCGAGGACGATATGCTGCGGCGGGGCATCGGCATGACCTCCCAACGGACCCGGGAGCGGCTGATCCAGCGCCTGTGTGAAGAGGGCGTCTCGAACACCCAGGTGCTCGACGTGATCCGCCGCACCCCGCGCCACCTGTTCGTCGACGAAGCGCTGGCGCACCGCGCCTACGAAGACACCGCACTGCCAATCGGCCACAACCAGACCATCTCGCAGCCATTCATGGTTGCCCACATGAGCGAGTTGCTGCTGGAAGCCGGGCCGCTGGACAAGGTGCTGGAGATCGGCACCGGGTCCGGCTACCAGACGGCGGTGCTGGCGCAGTTGGTCGAGCGGGTATTCTCGGTGGAGCGCATCAAGGTGCTGCAGGACCGTGCCAAGGAACGCCTGCTGGAGTTGAACCTGCGCAACGTGGTGTTCCGCTGGGGCGACGGTTGTGAGGGTTGGCCGGCGCTGGCACCGTACAACGGCATCATCGTCACCGCCGTGGCACCGGAAGTGCCCCAGGCGCTGCTTGACCAACTGGCACCCGGTGGCCGGCTGGTCATACCGGTAGGGCCTGCGGGCGAAGCGCAGCAATTGATGCTGATCGTCCGCGAAGAGCATGGCTTCTCGCGTCGCGTACTCGGTGCGGTGCGTTTTGTCCCGTTGCTGAACGGGCCGCTGGCCTGAGCAGCACCGGTGCGCGGCCGGGGGTATTTTTACGTGGGCGGCGAATTCTCGCGGCGCCGCCCTGTCTATCAGGCGGGGCGTGGCGTAAACGCATCGCTTGCAGTAACGCCGCGCAACAGCCTGGCGGCGGCCTGCCAATCCCGGCTCGCTTGGTTATAATTGCAACAATATTGCATTTCTTGTCTTCATATCGTTTTTCGGCACCATGAGGGGAGCGCGGGTGGGTCACACAGTCATTCGGCAGCGCAAGGACGGTTCGGGCTTCAAGCTTCTGGTGATTGCATTGGCCATGGGCACGCTACTGGTGGGTTGCTCGAGCACCGGCAGCAACAGCGCGCGCGTGGTCGACCGCAACAGCAGTGCGCCCAAGCGCCCGGCGGTGACCTCCGGGCAATACGTCGTCAAGCCTGGCGATACCCTGTTCTCCATCGCCTTCCGTTATGGCTGGGATTACAAGGAGCTGGCGGCCCGTAATGGTATCGCGCCGCCTTACACCATCCGCCCGGGCCAGGCGATTCGTTTCAGCAGCGGCGCCGGCAGCAGCACCACAGTGGTGTCCGGCCCGTCCTCTTCAAGCCGCACCACGGTCACGCGGCGGCCTGTCACAGCGCCCGCCAGTTCCAGCAAACCCGCTACCCCGGCTGGCACCGTTAGCGCGCCGGTGGTCGCCACTGTGCCTGCCGCAGAGCGCGCGGTGGGGGGGTGGACCTGGCCCGCCAATGGGGTGCTGATTGGAAAATTTGCTTCAAACGGTAGTTTGAATAAAGGCATTGATATCGCCGGTGATTTGGGACAGCCTGTTTTTGCTGCGTCTGATGGTGCAGTGGTTTACGCCGGGAGTGGATTAAGGGGCTACGGCGAGCTGATCATCATCAAGCACAGCGATACCTACGTCAGTGCCTACGGTCACAACCGCAGGCTGTTGGTTCGGGAGGGGCAGCAGGTCAAGGCAGGGCAGTCGATTGCTGAAATGGGGTCCACGGGCACTGATCGGGTGAAGCTGCATTTCGAGATTCGCCGCCAGGGCAAACCCGTCGATCCGCTCCAGTTCCTGCCACGTCGTTGACCGTTGTACCCGGCCTGTTCCTGTGATGTAGAGGGGACAGGCTCAAGCGCTGCCAGGGATAAAGGTGCCGCTCGAGTCTGAGTTCGAACTCAGCAAAGGACTATAACAATGGCTCTCAGTAAAGAAGTGCCGGAGTTTGACATCGACGATGACGTCCTCCTGATGGAGACGGGCATCGTTTTGGAAACGGATGTGGTGTCAGACGAACCTGCTGTATCTTCGGTTCGGACGAGGGCCAAATCGGGCTCTTCGCTCAAGCAACACAAGTATATCGATTACACCCGGGCGCTAGACGCCACCCAGCTGTACCTCAACGAGATCGGTTTCTCGCCACTGCTGTCGCCGGAAGAAGAAGTCCATTTTGCGCGTCTGTCGCAAAAAGGTGATCCTGCCGGCCGCAAGCGCATGATCGAAAGCAACCTTCGCCTGGTTGTGAAAATTGCCCGTCGTTACGTCAACCGTGGCCTGTCGTTGCTCGACCTGATCGAGGAAGGCAACCTGGGCCTGATCCGTGCGGTGGAGAAGTTCGACCCGGAGCGCGGTTTCCGTTTTTCGACCTATGCGACCTGGTGGATTCGCCAGACCATCGAACGGGCGATCATGAACCAGACCCGCACCATCCGCCTGCCGATCCACGTGGTCAAGGAGCTCAACGTCTACCTGCGCGCTGCGCGCGAGTTGACGCAGAAGCTGGACCACGAACCCTCGCCGGAAGAAATCGCCACCTTGCTGGAAAAGCCCGTTGCCGAGGTCAAGCGTATGCTCGGCCTGAACGAGCGGGTGTCGTCGGTAGACGTTTCGCTCGGCCCGGATTCGGACAAGACCCTGCTCGATACCTTGACCGACGACCGTCCCACCGACCCCTGCGAACTGCTGCAGGACGACGACCTGTCGCAGAGTATCGACCAGTGGCTGGGCGAGTTGACCGACAAGCAGCGTGAAGTGGTGGTACGCCGCTTCGGGCTGCGCGGGCACGAAAGCAGCACCCTGGAGGATGTTGGGCTGGAGATTGGCCTGACCCGCGAACGGGTGCGACAGATTCAGGTAGAGGGCCTGAAGCGCCTGCGCGAGATCCTGGAGAAGAACGGCTTGTCCAGCGAGTCTTTGTTCCAGTAGCCAAACCAGTCGCTCACGAACGCCCCGATAACCTCGGGGCGTTTTTGTTTGTGAGCTGAAGCACAGCGAAAGCTGCCTCAGAACTGCCCGGCAAGAAACCTGTCAAATATGTATTGCGCTACCCTGCTAACACCTGCTGTAAGCCTTTGCTTACTCGTGCTGTAAGCCATTCTAGCGAGCGGCAGTAAATCAATGTCGTTTTCAGATGCTGGTTTTTCATAACCTGTTGAAAAACAAGGTTTATCTTCAGGTGAGTAAATGTTTCCCCGGCAATATCCGGCAAACTCCGGCGCTTGCCCGCGCTGCTGAACCCGCTAGTATTCGAACTGTGCACAGGGACATGCACAGGCTTTCAGGATGAAGGCCAAGGACATCGCAAGACGCGATTTCATCAGGATGATGTTTGGGACAAGCAGGGACTACGGAAAAAAATGTGGGCGGGTCAAACCGCCCCTTTTTTTTGTCCGCAGTTTTTGCCGGCACAAAAAAAGGCCCCGCAGGGCCTTTTGGCATTTCAGCGCTATCAGCGCTCCAGGTCGGCAATCTTGCCAGTCTTGCCATCCCACTCTTCGGCGTCTGGCAGGGCATCCTTACGCTCGGTAATGTTCGGCCAGATTTCCGCCAACTCGGCGTTCAGCTCGATGAAGTTCTCCATGCCCGCGGGCACTTCGTCTTCCGAGAAAATCGCTTGCGCTGGGCACTCCGGCTCGCACAGGGCGCAGTCAATGCACTCGTCCGGGTGGATAACCAGGAAGTTCGGGCCTTCGTAGAAGCAGTCCACCGGACAGACTTCCACGCAGTCGGTGTATTTGCATTTGATGCAGTTGTCGGTGACAACGAAGGTCATTTTTAATTCTCTCCTCAGGCGACGGCGGCGGCCCTTCCTCTCGGGGCCGCGCGGTTTACGGGCATGTGGCTGCAGGCCAGGCTAATAACCTGCAGCACCAGCAAACCGCGGCGGATTCTACCAGCTTGTAATGGGCGCCGTTATAACAGGTTCTTTAGTTGATATAGCATTTCGATAGCTTGACGCGGGGTCATGTCGTCCAGCTGCAGTTTGCCCAGCTTTTCGATGGCCGGGTGTGGCAGGCTGGCGAACAGGTCGCTCTGGTGCGGCACCTGCGGCGCGTCCTTGGCCTTTTGGGCCACGGGCTGCTCATGGGGCAAGCTGCTGGTTTCCAGCCGGCCAAGGTGTTCGCGGGCACGTTGGATCACCACGGCCGGCACGCCCGCCAGTTGTGCCACCGCCAGGCCGTAGCTCTGGCTGGCAGGCCCAGGCAGTACGTGGTGCAGGAACACGATGCGTTCGTTGTGCTCGGTGGCGTTCAGGTGCACGTTGGCCACCAGTGGCTCGCTTTCCGGCAGCACGGTGAGCTCGAAATAGTGGGTGGCGAACAGCGTGTAAGCGCGCAGTTCGGCCAGCCGCTCGGCGGCGGCCCAGGCCAGCGACAGGCCGTCGAAGGTGCTGGTGCCCCGGCCCACTTCGTCCATCAGCACCAGGCTGCGGTCAGTGGCATTGTGCAGGATGTTGGCGGTTTCGCTCATCTCGACCATGAATGTCGAGCGCCCGCCGGCCAGGTCGTCACTGGAGCCGATACGGGTGAAGATGCGGTCGACCAGCGACAGCTCGCAGCTGGCAGCCGGTACGAAACTACCGATGTGGGCCAGCAGCACGATCAGGGCGGTCTGGCGCATGTAGGTGGACTTACCGCCCATGTTCGGGCCGGTGATGATCAGCATGCGCGTGTTGTTGTCCAGACCCAGGTCGTTGGCCACGAACGGCGTGGTCAGCACCTGCTCGACGACCGGGTGACGGCCTTGCTCGATCCGCAGGCAGGGCTCGTCGACAAAGCGTGGGCAGTTCAGGTCGAGGTTCAGCGCGCGCTCGGCCAGGTTGCTGAGTACGTCCAGTTCGGCCAGGGCGGCAGCGCTATCCTGCAGCGGCGCCAGGTGGCTGATCAGGGTTTCCAGCAGGGCGTCGTAGAGCATCTTCTCGCGGGCCAGGGCGCGGCTCTTGGCCGACAATGCCTTGTCCTCGAAGGCCTTCAGCTCCGGCGTGATGAAGCGTTCGGCACCTTTGAGGGTCTGGCGACGAATGTAGTCGCCGGGGGCCTGTTCGGCCTGCTTGGTCGGCAGCTCGATGAAGTAGCCGTGCACCCGGTTGTAGCCGACCTTCAGGTTGGCCAGGCCGGTGCGCGCCTTTTCGCGGGCTTCGAGGTCGATCAGGAACTGCCCGGCGTTTTCGCTGATGGCCAGCAGGTCGTCCAGTTCGTTGTCGTAACCGGCCTTGAGCACGCCCCCATCGCGGATGACCGCCGGCGGGTTGTCGATGATCGCCCGTTCCAGCAGGCTGGCCAGCTCGGGGTAGGTCCCGGTGATCGCAGCCAGGCGGGCCAGGTGCGGTGCTTCGAGCTCGGTCATGGCGTTCTGCAGCTCGGGCAGCGCGCCCAGGGCGTCGCGCAGCCGGGCCAGGTCACGCGGGCGAGCATTACGCAGCCCGATACGCGCCAGGATGCGCTCGATGTCGCCAATTTCTTTCAGCTGTGGCTGCAGCTTTTCGAAACGGTAGCCGTCGAGCAGGCAGCGAATCGAGTCCTGGCGTGCCTGGAGCACCTTGAGGTCGCGCAGCGGGCGGTTCAGCCAGCGGCTCAGCAGGCGGCTGGCCATGGCCGTCTGGCAGCGGTCGACCACCGATTGCAGGGTATTGTCGCGCCCGCCGGCCAGGTTGATGTCCAGTTCCAGGTTGCGCCGGCTGGCGCCATCGAGGATGACCGTATCGTCCAGGCGCTCATGGCGCAGGCTGCGCAGGTGCGGCAGCGCCGTGCGCTGGGTTTCCTTGGCGTAGGTCAGCAGGCAGCCAGCGGCACCGATGGCCAGGGTCAGCTTGTCGCAGCCGAAGCCTTTCAGGTCCTTGGTTGCGAACTGCTGGCACAAGGCCTTGCGCGCTGAGTCGCGGTCGAAGTCCCACGGTGCACGGCGCCGCGCCCCCGGGCGCTTCTCGGCGGGCAGGTCGCGTGGCCAGTCGTCGGGGATCAGCAGCTCGACCGGGTTCAGGCGCTCGAGTTCGGCCAGCAGGTTTTCCCAGCCCTTGATCTCCTGCACGCTGAAGTTACCGCTGGTGATGTCCAGCACGGCCAGGCCGAACAGGCGCTCGTCACCGAGCAGCGCGGCAATCAGGTTGTCGCGGCGTTCGTCGAGCAGGGCTTCATCGCTGACCGTGCCGGGGGTGATGATGCGCACCACCTGGCGCTCGACCGGGCCCTTGCTGGTCGCCGGGTCGCCGATCTGCTCGCAGATCACCACCGATTCGCCCAGTTTGACCAGCTTGGCCAGGTAACCTTCCAGCGAATGGAACGGAATCCCGCACATGGGGATGGACTGGCCGGCCGACTGGCCGCGCGCGGTCAGCGTGATGTCCAGCAGTTTGGCGGCTTTTTTCGCATCTTCGTAGAAGATCTCGTAGAAGTCGCCCATGCGGTAGAACATCAACTGGTCCGGGTGCTGATTCTTCAGCTTCCAGTACTGTTGCATCATCGGGGTGTGTGCGGAGAGATCAGACATTCAGGGCCTTACAGCGGGTGATCTGGTTGGCGGTAAACCGGCAATGGTACAGGCTTTTTTCGCGAGATGCAGGCACGCACGGAACACTGGCCGGCAGCCGCTGCAGGCCGCTGCGGTGCTGCAGGTTTACTGAGCCAGGATGCCGGCAGGGTGGTAGGGTAGAGGGCCGCCCTGGAGGAGCCCGACATGGACCCGATCACCCTGCTTGCCGCCCGTTTGGGTGAACATCTGCGCTGTTTGGATGCCCAAGTGACCACCGCCGAGTCCTGCACGGGCGGTGGCATTGCACAAGCCATCACACGCATCCCCGGTAGCTCCGCCTGGTTCGAGGCCGGTTACGTGACGTACTCCAATGCCCAGAAAACCCGCCAGCTGGGGGTGCCCGAGGCGCTGTTCGGGCAGGTGGGGGCGGTCAGCCAGGAGGTGGTCGAGGCCATGGTCCGCGGCGCCCAGGCGGCCAGCGGCGCGCGCTTTGCCGTGGCGGTAAGCGGGGTGGCGGGGCCGGATGGCGGCTCGCCGGCCAAACCCGTGGGTACCGTGTGGCTGGCCTGGGGCGACGGCAGTCGGGTGATCAGCCAGCGGCGGCAGTTCGACGGCGACCGTGAGGCGGTGCGCCGACAGACGGTGAGCGCCGCGTTAGACGGCTTGTTACAGCTTGCTGGCGAGGAAATCGAAGACAGGGGTTTGCGCCAGCGCTAGCCTGTGGAATAATACTGGCTACTTATACAGGTATTGCGGCCGTCAGGGCCCGTCGAACACGTGAGGATTTCAATGGACGACAACAAGAAGCGCGCCTTGGCTGCGGCCCTGGGTCAGATCGAACGTCAATTTGGTAAAGGCGCGGTAATGCGCATGGGCGACCACGAGCGCCAGGCTATCCCGGCCATCTCTACCGGCTCTCTGGGCCTGGACATTGCCTTGGGCATTGGTGGTCTGCCAAAGGGCCGTATCGTCGAAATCTACGGTCCGGAATCGTCGGGTAAGACCACGCTGACCCTGTCGGTCATCGCCGAAGCCCAGAAGAATGGCGCCACCTGCGCCTTCGTCGACGCCGAGCACGCACTCGACCCTGAATATGCCGGCAAGCTGGGCGTCAATGTCGACGACCTGCTGGTCTCGCAGCCGGACACGGGTGAGCAGGCCCTGGAAATCACCGACATGCTGGTGCGTTCCAACGCAGTTGACGTGATCATCGTCGACTCGGTGGCCGCGCTGGTACCCAAGGCCGAGATCGAAGGCGAAATGGGCGACATGCACGTGGGCCTGCAGGCTCGCCTGATGTCCCAGGCGCTGCGCAAGATCACCGGTAACATCAAGAACGCCAACTGCCTGGTCATCTTCATCAACCAGATCCGCATGAAGATCGGCGTCATGTTCGGTAGCCCGGAAACCACCACCGGTGGTAACGCCCTGAAGTTCTACGCCTCTGTGCGTCTGGACATCCGCCGCACCGGCGCTGTCAAGGAAGGCGACGAGGTGGTCGGCAGCGAAACCCGCGTCAAGATCGTCAAGAACAAGGTCTCGCCTCCGTTCCGTCAGGCCGAGTTCCAGATTCTCTACGGCAAGGGTATCTACCGTAACGGTGAGATCATCGACTTGGGCGTTGCCCAAGGCCTGGTCGAGAAGTCCGGTGCCTGGTATGCCTACCAGGGCAACAAGATCGGCCAAGGTAAAGCCAACGCGGCCAAGTACCTGGCGGAAAACCCGGCTATCGGTACCGAGATCGAGAGGCAGATCCGTGAGAAGCTGCTGAACGCTGGCGCTGTAGCCGCAGCCGGTAAAGCTGCCGCTGTCGAAGCGGGTGCCGACGACATGGCCGACGCTGAAGCCGGTTATTGATCGCGTGGTTTATAGCTGAACATGTCCGCCGTACTCGACACCCCCGTCGCCATTCGGCGGACAGCCATGGACCTGCTTGCGCGACGTGAGCATGGTCGCGTCGAGCTGACGCGCAAGTTGCGTCAGCGCGGTGCCTCCGATGAGCTGATCGAGCCAGAGCTCGACCGGCTCACCGAAGAGGGTCTGCTGAGTGAAGCCCGTTACCTTGAGAGCTTCATTCGTTACCGTTCCGGTTCTGGCTATGGCCCCGCACGTATTCGTGAAGAGCTGGGGCAGCGTGGTTTGCTGCGCGCTGACATTGAGCAGGCGCTGCGTGAAAGCGGCGTGGATTGGGCCGAACGCATGCGGGATGTATGGCAGCGCAAGTTCGCCGGGCAACGCCCGCAGGACCCGCGCAGCCGCGCCCAGCAAACCCGCTTTCTCGCCTATCGGGGCTTCACCATGGACATGATCGGCCGTTTGCTCAGCGGGCGAGACCTCGACGATTACTAGCCGCCGCAGACCTCGCAACAATCCCCGTAGCAGCGGCCTCAGCCGCGAATATCGGCAACGCCGGTACTCTCTAGCGCGCTGCCCCTAGTGCCTGATCAGCTGGCCTTCAACGCCTCCCTGGCCCGCTGCGTGGTATGCATGGGCTGTGGCTTGGCCCAGTTCTCCGGCAGGTTGATAAAGTCCACCAGTTCGCGCAGGCGCCCTTGGTTTCGGCCATTGAAGGCGAACGACAAACGGGTCAGGTGGCTGTAGTCCCCCAACTCATGTTCGGCGCTGCTGTCTGCTTGCTGGTGGTACTTGCCGCTCAGGCGCAGGTCAGCAAAGCCTTCCTCGATGTCAGACAGCGCCGCCTCGCTCAGGGCGTGATGCATGCGGATCACGAACTGGCTGTTCAACCAGCGGCTGGAGTGATAGTTGCGGTAGAACTGGTTGATTTCCTCCACCGCCTCCTCGGCACTGTGCACCAGGCGTACCAGCTTCAGGTCGCTGGGCAGAATGTAATGGTTGTCCTCCAGTTGGCGGCTGATGAAGCCCAGGCAATCACGCCAGAAGCTGCCGCCCGGTGAATCCAGCAATACCACGGGGACCAGCGGGCTTTTGCCGGTCTGGATCAGGGTCAGCACTTCCAGCGCCTCATCGAGGGTGCCGAAGCCGCCCGGGCACAGCACCAGGGCATCGGCCTCCTTGACGAAGAACAGTTTGCGGATGAAGAAGAAGTGGAAAGGCAGCAGCTTGTCGGTGCCGTCCACCGTAGGGTTGGCATGCTGTTCAAAAGGCAGGGTGATGTTGAAGCCCAGGCTGTGGGCGCTGCCGGCGCCTTCGTGGGCTGCAGCCATGATGCCGCCGCCTGCGCCGGTGATGACCATCAGGTCCGAGCGCGCCAGGGTAGCGCCCAGTTCACGGGCCAGTGCATACATCGGGTGTTCCAGCGGCGTACGCGCCGAGCCGAACACGGTCACCTTGCGGCGGCCCTTGTAGCGCTGCAGGGTGCGGAACGACTGGTCCAGTTCGCGCAAGGCCTGCAGGGTGATCTTGGCGCTCCAGCGGTCACTGTCATCGTGGGCCATGCGCAGGATGGTCAGCATCATGTCACGGTACAGCGGCAGGTTAGGGCTGTCGGGTGCAACCAGTTGCAATTGGGCGTCGATGTGGCTCAGGTCGATATGGTTGTCCTGGAAGTGGCTGAACAGCGATTCGTTCGATTGGTAAGGCATGCAACGTCTCCTTCTGCACCAATACCTCTAAACCTCAATCTAGACCGTGGCGGCCGATCGTGCCGGGGGGATTGCCAGCGCCACCCGTCGGCACGTGGCCAATGGCGGCAGGGGTTTGGTTAACTGGTAAAGCGAAACGTATCGATGCGGGAGGTGGCGGTATGCATCGCTTGGTCATCGAAGTGGACCTGCAGCTCTACCAGCAATTGGAACGTGCCGCCCAGGTACATCACCTAAGCCTGGAGGCCGAGTGCCAGCGCCGGCTCGCAGGCCTGGAATGCCAGTCGCGCTACGTGCAGGCGCTATTGGCCGAGATGCGCGCCGAAGCTGCCGAGGGGCACTGGCGCGCACGGGAGGAAAACCAGGTGTAGCCTGGGCGCGGCGTTTACTTCTTCTTGTTGCCCGCTACGCAGCTGGCATTGTCGAAGGCCTGGTCCATGATCGGCTGGTTGGTTTTGTAGACGGTGAACCGGTAAACCATCACCGCGCCCTTGGACATCAGGTTGCGGAAGCCGTTGTTGCGGCACACGCTGTCGCCCAATTGGCTGCGCACCTGTGCAGGGTTGGCCTGCATGCGCTCGGCGTGGCTCTGGCGCACGCTGAGGTGGTTGACCAGCGCCTTGCCTTCCACGGTGTAACCCTGGTCGAGGATGTCTTCATTGATGGCACGTGGGGTGCCGACGCTGCTCTCTTTGGCGACCTTTTCCAGCATCTTGTTCAGGTCGTAGTCCTGTTTGGAAGCCGCCTGGGCTGCCAGGGGCAGGGCGAGCATCAGGCTCAGGGCGGGGGCGATAAGGCGCAGCATGGGTATCTCCTGGTTCGATGACTGGCGCTTTGACATGCGCGGGTCGACGGCGTTCCGTCAACCCTGGGCTGGCGGTAGCCCAAGGGTACGGGAGAGCCCGATTATAAGGATTCTGGTAAACTGGCGCCCTTGTTTTCCCAGAGCCATCCTTGTGCCCATTTCCCATCTTTCCACAGGCCTGCCGGCATGAGCCATGCGGTAGCGCGCCTGCGTGCCGAGCGCCTGGCCCGCAGCAACAAGCCTTTCATTGCCCGAGGGTCGCGGGCCGAGCGTTGCCCGGATTGCCGGGTCATTGCCAGCCATTGCCTGTGCGCCTGGAAGCCCCGCGTGCAGGCCGACGCCGGCATGTGCCTGCTGATGCACGACACCGAGCCACTGAAACCCACCAATACCGGCTGGCTGATTGCCGACCTGATCGAAGATACCTCGGCGTTCGGCTGGCTGCGCACCTCGGTTGACGAGCGCCTGCTGGCCCTGCTCGACGACCCGCACTGGCAGCCTTACATCGTTTTCCCAGGTGAGTTCGTCGCCCCGCAGCGGGTGGTCAGCGAGGTGGTGCGTGAGCCGGGCAAGCGCCCGCTGTTCATCCTGCTGGATGCCACCTGGACCGAGGCGCGCAAGATGTTCCGCAAAAGCCCCTACCTGGACCGGTTCCCGGTGTTGAGCCTGCAGGCCGAACAGATGTCACGCTACCGCCTGCGCCGCTCCAAGCGCGATGATCACTTCTGCACCGCAGAAGTTGCAGCCATGTGCCTGGAGCTGGCCGGCGATAGCCTGGCGTCGCAGGCGCTGGATGCCTACCTGGATGTATTCAGCCTGCATTACCTCAGTGGCAAGCGGCGCCTGCCGCTGGACGAGCAGGACGAGACCCATCAGCGTTTGCATACCTTCCTATAGTCCAAGGGGCACCCACCCGGCTTTGGTTCATAATGACGGGGCTGGCGGCCAGGGTGGGCGAGGCGGCAAGGCGGTTGGCTTGACCACCCTTGACCGTGCTCGGCATGCTTGGCGCCGATTCCCCGTCGGGCACTTGCCTACCCCAGTGCCCGGGACAGAACAGGATCCTTAGATCGATGGCCACTTACGAAATCCTGATTGCCGATGACCACCCGCTGTTTCGCGGCGCCCTGCGCCAGGCCGTTACCCTCGGCCTTGGCCCGGACGTTCGCCTGGTCGAGGTCGCGAGCATTGCCGAGCTGGAGGTGCGGTTGAGCGAAAAAGCCGACTGGGACCTCGTGCTCCTCGACCTGAACATGCCGGGTGCCTACGGTTTTTCCGGGCTGGTGCTGCTGCGCGGGCAATACCCGCAAATTCCCGTGGTGATGGTTTCGGCGCAGGAGGAGGCCGCCGTGGTGGTCAAATCCCGTGAATTTGGCGCCAGTGGCTTCATTCCCAAGTCCAGCCCGCTGGAAGTGATCCAGGATGCGGTGCGCAAAGTGCTCGACGGCGAAGTCTGGTGGCCGCCGCAGGCGTTCGAGAAGGTCGATGTTTCGGCCGAGGCCAAGGCCGCCAGTGAAGGCCTGGCCAGCCTCACGCCGCAGCAGTTCCGGGTACTGACCATGGTCTGCGAAGGCCTGCTGAACAAGCAGATTGCCTACGAGCTGAATGTCTCGGAAGCCACCATCAAGGCCCACGTCACGGCGATTTTCCGTAAACTGGGGGTGCGCACCCGCACCCAGGCTGCGCTGCTGTTGCAACAACTTGAATCAGTTGCCAGCCACTGACGCGTGCGGCTTCACGCTTTTTTGACCTGAGCCGGTCTAGCCTGCCGGCCTTCTGTTGTGAAATGACTCACATGACATCGCCATTCAAGGGCCAGACCGGCCTCAAACGTATCTTCAACGCCGCTGGCTATTCGCTGGACGGCCTGCGCGCGGCCTTCAAGGGCGAGGCGGCATTCCGCCAACTGGTGCTGCTCAACGTGCTGCTGATCCCGGTGGCGTTCTGGCTGCCGGTCAGCCGTGCAGAGCGAGCGATCATGATCGCCGTGTGCCTGCTGGGGTTGATTGTCGAGCTGTTCAACTCTGCGATCGAGGCTGCTATCGATCGCATTTCGCTGGAGCGCCACCCGCTGTCGAAAAACGCCAAGGACATGGGCAGCGCCGCACAGCTGGTGGCGCTGAGCATGGTGGCGCTGGTGTGGGGGGTGATCCTGCTTTAAGCGATCGGCGGCAACACGATTTCGTCGCTGCGGGTGAAGCCCGCTGTGAAGTTGCGGCAGAGCTCCAGAAATTCGCGCATGGCCGAGGTCTGGTACTTCTGCTTGTGCCAGATGAAGTAGAACTGGCGCATCAGGTCCAGCTCCGGGGTTTCCACCGGTACCAGGCTGCCACGGCGAAAGGCGTCCCGCAGGGCCAGGCGTGAAATGCAGCCGATACCCAACCCCGATTCCACTGCACGCTTGATCGCCTCGGTGTGCTCCAGTTCCAGGCGGATGTTGAGGTTGGCGCGGTGGTGGCGCATGGCCTGGTCGAAGGTCAGGCGCGTCCCCGAGCCTTGTTCGCGCAGGATCCACGCTTCCTGCGAAAGGCTGTCGATATCGGCACGGCCCAGCTTGGCCAGCGGGTGCTGGGGCGCGCAGAACACCACCAGTTCGTCCTCCACCCAAGGCTGGACCTCCAGGTCGGGGTGGTTGCAGTCACCTTCGATCAGACCCAGATCAATTTCGTAATGAGCAACCTGCTGCACGATATGCACGGTGTTCTGGACATGCAGCTTTACCTGGCTCTCAGGGTGGGTCTGCATGTAGCTGCCGATCAACAGGGTGGCCAGGTAGTTGCCAATGGTGAGCGTGGCGCCGACCGCCAGTGAGCCGAAACCGGACTTGCCATTGAGCAGGTCTTCGATTTCCTTGGCCTGGTCGAGCAGCGCGACCGCCTGCGGCAACAACTGGTGGCCGAGGGCGTTGAGGGCCAGGCGTTTGCCGGCGCGGTCGAACAGTTGGCAACTCGATTGCCGCTCCAGTTCGGTGATGGAGGTGCTGGCGGCCGATTGCGACAAGGCCAGCAGGCTAGCGGCGCGAGAGACACTCTGGTGCTGGGCTACCGCGACGAAGACTTGCAGTTGACGAAGTGTAAATCGCATATCGATATAACCGATAACACATATCTTGATAATCCAGTTAACAGATATTGTCGCTGCCCCTAAACTATCGCGCAACTGTGCGTGCTGCACGCGCTGCGTTTTTCTTCAGGAGCCCCATCGATGAGCAACATGAACCACGAACGTGTCCTCAGTGTGCACCACTGGAACGACACCCTGTTCAGCTTCAAGTGCACCCGCGACCCGGGGCTGCGCTTCGAGAACGGTCAGTTCGTGATGATCGGCCTGCAGCAGGAAAGCGGCCGCCCGCTCATGCGTGCCTACTCCATCGCCTCGCCGAACTGGGAAGAGCACCTGGAGTTCTTCAGCATCAAGGTGCCGGACGGCCCGCTGACTTCGCAGTTGCAGCACCTGAAGGAAGGCGATGAGATCATCATCAGCAAGAAGCCTACCGGCACGCTGGTACTGGACGACCTGAACCCAGGCAAGCACCTGTACCTGCTGAGCACCGGCACTGGCCTGGCGCCGTTCATGAGCGTCATCCAGGACCCGGAAACCTACGAGCGCTTCGAAAAAGTGATCCTGGTGCACGGCGTGCGTTACGTGAACGAAGTGGCCTACCGCGAATTCATCACCGAGCACCTGCCACAGAACGAGTTCTTCGGTGAGGCGGTGCGCGAAAAACTGATCTACTACCCGACCGTGACTCGCGAGCCGTTCGAGAACCAGGGCCGCCTGACCGACCTGATGCGCAGCGGCAAGCTGTTCAGCGACATCGGCCTGCCGCCGATCAACCCGCAGGACGACCGTGCGATGATCTGCGGTAGCCCGAGCATGCTCGACGAGACCAGCGAAGTGCTGGACAGCTTCGGCCTGAAGATCTCCCCGCGCATGCGCGAGCCGGGCGACTACCTGATCGAGCGTGCCTTCGTCGAGAAATAAGGCGCAGGTAGGTACGAAGAAGGCGACCCTCGGGTTAATGCCTGTCAGTTAAGCGTTACTGGGGCTGCTTTGCAGCCCTTCGCGGGCACGCCCGCTCCCACAGGTTTGGCGCTGAACGCAAGAAAAGCGCGATTCCCTGTAGGAGCGGGCGTGCCCGCGAAGGGTCGCAAAGCGGCCCCAAATTACTTAACTGACAGGCATTTATCCATTGGCTGTTCCGGCCTATTCAACCCGGGTCTCGCCGCTGTACACCAGAATCTCCCGACAACGCTTGCACAGGTAACGGCGGCCCTGGCGTACCAGCTTGTGCCGCTGGGCGGTAAACGGGAAGTCACTCTGCGGGCAAGGGCAGCGGTAGATGTAACGGGTCACCACGCGCCGTTGCACCTCGTAGTTGTGGCAGCGGTTTGGCGGCAGTTCGTACACGCCGCGCATGATCAGTTGCCATTCCTCGCCATGGGCCTGGATGCGGTCACCGAACAATTGGTGGGCCACCAGGTGCGCCACTTCGTGCGCGACCGTCTGGCGCAGAAAGTCCTCCTGATTGTCACGGTACAACTGCAGGTTGAAACGCAGCAGGTTCTCGTGCAGGTTGGCGACGCCGGCTTTTTGCCCGCGCAGCTTGAAGCTGATTTCCGGGCGCGGGAACTGGCGTTTGAAGAAGGTTTCGGCTTGCTGGTAACAGGTTTCGACGCGTTGCTTGAGCAGCTCGGGCATGGCGGGGTGGTTCTCCTGACCCGATCATTATGCCGCAACCTCGGGCCATGTGCCGAGCCACCGGTCAGCGCTCAGCCAAGGGCCGCCTTGCGGCGGCCCCTGGTTGATGCCCCGGTGTTGGTCGAGTCTGTTCTAGTTGGTGTAGACCGGCCCCACGCCCAGTCCCCAGATGATCACCGTGGCGGCCATGATCGCCACCAGCACTACCAGGCCCACCGCCAGCACCGAGCTGGAGAACAGGAAGCCTTCGTCAGCGGGTATGTTCATGAAGGTCGGCAAGCCGACGTACAGCAGGTACACCGTGTAACAGACCGCCGCAGTGCCGATCAGCATGCCCAGCCACAAGTGCGGGTACAGCGCCGCCAGGCCGCCGATGAACAATGGGGTGGCCGTATAGGTGGCGAACGCTATGCACTGGGCCATGGATGGGTTGGCATCGTAGGTGCGGGCCATCCAGTGGATGAACGCGCCCATTACCGCTACCCCGGCCAGCATCGCCAGGTAGGACATGATGCTCATCCACAGGGCACTCTCCATGGTCAGCATCACGGCCGGCCGGTCGCCGATCACCCAGCCGACCTGGGTGGTGCCGATGAACGCGGACACTGCGGGAATCGCCGCAAGGATCAGGGTGTGCGTCAGGTACATGTGGCTGATGGATTCTTCTTCGCCACGGATTTCCCGCCATTCCTGGTCGGGATGGGTAAACAGCCCCACAACGTGATGAATCATGCCGTCACTCCTCTCAATGTTGCCAAACGCCCCCAAATGGAGCGCAAGCGGCCCGAGGCCGAACACCGAAGCAAGCGGTAATGTGGCCTTATGTCGCAGTATAGGAAGCGGTTACCCGCACAAACCGCGCTTTTTAGAGCAAATTGCGCTGTCGCCCGCCCTGGTGATTACATTGAAGTCTTTGTCGGAATGCCTACAGCGCGGGCGCGTTTGTGCGTAAAATAGCCGCCTTTTGTCACACCTCGCGGATTCAAGCGCTATGGGCACCCTCTCGGTCAACCAGAACAAACTGCAAAAACGCCTGCGTCGTCTCGCCGGCGAAGCCATCACCGACTACAACATGATCGAGGATGGCGACAAGGTCATGGTCTGCCTGTCCGGCGGCAAGGACAGCTACACCATGCTCGATGTTCTGTTGCACCTGCAGAAGGTGGCGCCGATCACCTTCGAGATCGTTGCGGTGAACATGGACCAGAAGCAACCAGGGTTCCCCGAGCACGTGCTGCCGGCGTACCTGAAGGCGCTGGGGGTCGAGTACCACATCGTCGAGAAGGACACCTACTCGGTGGTCAAGGAGCTGGTGCCCGAGGGCAAGACCACCTGTTCGCTGTGCTCGCGCCTGCGCCGTGGCACGCTGTACACCTTCGCCGACGAAATCGGTGCGACCAAGATGGCCCTGGGGCACCACCGCGACGACATCGTCGAAACCTTCTTCCTCAACATGTTCTTCAACGGCGCGCTCAAGGGCATGCCGCCGAAGCTGCGTGCCGACGATGGCCGCAACGTGGTGATCCGCCCGTTGGCCTACTGCAGCGAGAAGGATATCCAGGCCTACTCGGACATGAAGGCCTTCCCGATCATCCCGTGCAACCTGTGCGGCTCGCAGGAAAACCTGCAGCGCCAGGTGGTCAAGGACATGCTGGTGGAGTGGGAGCGCAAGCACCCGGGCCGTACCGAGAGCATTTTCCGTGCATTGCAGAACGTGGCGCCGTCGCAGCTGGCCGACCGCAACCTGTTCGACTTCACCAGCCTGAAGATCGACGAAAACGCGGCGCCGCGCTTCCTGGACGTGGTGAACATCTAGGCCTATGCGCGATTATCAGTGGCTGCATGAGTACTGCCTGAACCGCTTCGGCTCTGCCCAGGCGCTGGAAGCCTTCCTGCCGCAGCCGCGCACGCCGGCGCAACTGCGCCAGATCAGCGACGACCGCTACTTGTCGACCTTGGCCCTGCGTGTATTTCGCGCTGGCCTCAAGCACAGCCTGGTGGATGCCAAGTGGCCAGCCTTCGAGCAGGTGTTTTTCGGCTTCGACCCGGAAAAAGTGGTGTTGATGGGCGCCGAACACCTGGAGCGGCTGATGCAGGATCAGCGCATCATCCGCCACCTGGGCAAACTCAAGAGCGTGCCACGCAATGCACAGATGGTGCTGGACATCGCCAAGGTGCATGGCAGTTTTGGCGCGTTCGTTGCCGACTGGCCGGTGACCGACATTGTCGGGCTGTGGAAGTACCTGGCCAAGCATGGCAACCAGCTCGGCGGTTTGTCGGCGCCACGGTTCTTGCGCATGGTTGGCAAGGACACCTTTGTCCCGACCGAGGATATGGCGGCGGCGCTGATTGCCCAAAAAGTGATCGACAAGCAGCCGACCAGCCAGCGCGACCTGGCGCTGGTGCAGCAGGTGTTCAACCAGTGGCACGCCGAAAGCGGGCGGCCGCTGTGCCAGTTGTCGGTGATGCTGGCGCATACCGTCAACCATTGAGCATGCCGGGGCCGCTGTGCGGTCCAATCGCCGGCAAGCCAGCTCCCACGGGGATCGCATCAGGGCTGACAGGTGTTTGCCACAAGGTATGCAGCGCCTG
>NZ_RHQO01000071.1:0-23412 GCF_003935475.1 Pseudomonas sp. p99-361
CCCAGCATTCTCAGCGCTGATGAATTGCTGGGGCCGCTTCGCAGCCCTTTCGCGACACAAGGCCGCTCCTACAGGGGGGCCAGTCCCGTCTCTAGATAGACGGTGCGATCAGAAGTCCTTGCACAGGCGCAAGGCGTCGTAGATCGCCGCATGCACGTTGCGCTGGGCCACGCAGTCACCGATGCGGTACAGCAGGTAGCCTTCGCCCGGCTGGCTGAGGATCGGCTGTGGCTTGATGGCGAACAGCGCCTCCACGTCGATCTGGCCTTTGTTGCGCGAACCTTCCTTCAGCGCGTAATACAGCTGCTCGTCAGGGCGCACGCCGTTTTCCACCACCACCTGGTCAACCACGCGCTCTTCCTTGGCGCCGGTGTACTCGTTCTCCAGCACCGCCACCAGCTTGTCGCCTTCGCGGTAGACCTTTTCCAGCATCATGTCGCCGGTCATGATCACTTCTTTCGGGTACATGCTGCGGTAGTAGGTCGGGAAGGTAGTACCGCCCATGGCCACGCCCGGCTTGATGTCGTCGGTGACGATCTCGACCTGGCTGCCCTTGTCGGCGATGAAGTCGGCCACCGACATGCCGGTGAACTCGCAGATGGTGTCGTACACCAGTACGTTCTTGCCCGGCGCAACTTTGCCGTCGAGTACGTCCCAGCTGCTGACCACCAGCCCTTCGGCGGCGCCCCAGTGTTCGTTCTGCTCAAGGAACGAGTGGCCACCTACCGCCAGCACGATCACGTCCGGGCGCAGGTCCTGGATCGTCGCCACGTCGGCGGCGGTGCCCAGGCGCAAGTCGACCTTCAGGCGCGCCAGTTCCAGTTGGTACCAGCGGGTGATACCGGCAATCTGGTCACGTTGCGGTGCCTTGGCGGCGATGGTGATCTGCCCGCCGATCTGGTCCTTCTTCTCGAACAGGGTCACATCGTGGCCTCGCTCGGCGGCCACGCGGGCCGCTTCCATGCCCGCCGGGCCGGCACCTACCACCACCACCTTGCGCTTCACGCCAGTGGTCTTCTCGATGATGTGCGGCACGCCCATGTATTCACGGGAGGTGGCGGCGTTCTGGATGCACAGCACATCCAGGCCCTGGTACTGGCGGTCGATGCAGTAGTTGGCACCGACGCACTGCTTGATCTGATCGATCTGGCCCATCTTGATCTTGGCGATCAGGTGCGGGTCGGCCATGTGCGCACGGGTCATGCCGACCATGTCCACGTAGCCGCCTTCGAGAATGCGCGTGGCCTGGTTCGGGTCCTTGATGTTCTGTGCGTGCAGCACGGGTACCTTGACCACTTCCTTGATACCGGCCGCCAGGTGCAGGAACGGCTCTGGCGGGTAGCTCATGTTCGGGATGACGTTGGCCAGGGTGTTGTGGGTGTCGCAACCCGAGCCGACCACACCGATGAAGTCCAGCATGCCGGTCGCGTCGTAGTAGGCCGCGATCTGCTTCATGTCTTCGTGGCTGAGGCCATCGGGGTGGAACTCGTCGCCACAGATACGCATGCCCACGCAGAAATCGTCACCGACTTCGGCGCGCACAGCCTTCAGCACTTCCAGGCCGAACTTCATGCGGCCCTCGAATGTGCCGCCCCATTCGTCGGTACGCTTGTTGACCCGCGGGCTCCAGAACTGGTCGATCATGTGCTGGTGCACTGCCGACAGCTCGACACCGTCCAGGCCGCCCTCTTTGGCGCGACGCGCGGCCTGGGCGTAGTTACCGATCACCCGCCAGATCTCTTCCACCTCGATGGTCTTGCAGGTGGCGCGGTGCACCGGTTCGCGAATACCCGAAGGCGACATCAGGGTCGGCCAGTTGAAGCCGTCCCAACGCGAGCGACGGCCCATGTGGGTAATCTGGATCATGATCTTGGCCCCATGCTTGTGCATGGCGTCGGCCAGGTTCTGGAAGTGCGGGATGATGCGGTCGGTGGAAAGGTTGACCGATGCCCACCATTCCTGGGGGCTGTCGATGGCCACCACCGACGAACCGCCGCAGATCGCCAGGCCGATACCGCCCTTGGCCTTTTCCTCGTAATACTTCACATAGCGGTCGGTCGTCATGCCGCCGTCAGTGGCGTAGACCTCGGCGTGCGCGGTGCTGAGCACGCGGTTGCGGATGGTCAGTTTGCCGATCTGGATCGGCTGGAACATTGCTTCGAATGCCATGACGCTATCTCCGGCTTACAACGGCTTTGTAACGAACAGGCCATCTTCGTGGCCTTCTTCCGACCCGCCATAGACCTGTTCGGCCACAGTGCGGATAGCGCTGCCGCGGGCAGCGAGAATCTGGTCCATGGCGCCGGCAAACCAGCCGGTGAACATGTAGTCGACCTTGCGGCCGCACTTGCCATAGACGTATACGAACGCAGAGTGCTTGAGCTTGACGCTGCAGGTGCCTTTATCCAGGTCGATGTCCTGGATCTCGAACAGGCCCCAGCCACGCTGGCTCAGGCGCTTCATGTAATGCTCGAACACCGCCACGCCTTCCAGGCCATGGCACTCGGCTTCTTTTTCACACCAGTGCCAGGCGGACTTGTAGCCGGCCTTGTAGAGAATCTCGGCGTACTTGTCGGCGCCCAGTACCTCTTCGATACCCATGTGGTTGTTGACGAAGAAATGGCGCGGCACGTACAGCATCGGCAGGGCGTCGCTGGTCCAGACACCGGTCTCGCTGTCGACTTCGATTGGCAATTGCGGGGCGATTTTGGCCATGGAAACTCAACTCCATAAAAATTTTTGTTTGGGTGCCCCGGCGTTGCTGGCAGGGGCATTCAGGCTTGGAGAGCGGCTTATTCGCCCCACACGTCCTTGAGGACGTTGACCCAGTTCTCGCCCATGATCTTGCGCACCACGCGCTCGGAGTGGCCGCGCTTGAGCAAGGTTTCGGTGAGGTTGGGGAATTCACCCACGGTACGGATACCCAGCGGGTTGATGATCTTGCCGAAGTTGGTCAGGCGCCGGGCGTAACCCTTGTCGTGGGTCAGGTACTCGAAAAAGTCCTGGCCGTGGCCTTG
The DNA here is from genome assembly GCF_003935475.1 of Pseudomonas sp. p99-361. Lineage (NCBI taxonomy): Bacteria > Pseudomonadati > Pseudomonadota > Gammaproteobacteria > Pseudomonadales > Pseudomonadaceae > Pseudomonas > Pseudomonas sp. p99-361. The sequence continues at coordinate 3,018 of NZ_RHQO01000071.1, forward strand.
GGTAAAGTCGGTACCGATGCCGATCGCGTCTTCACCCACGATGTTCATGGTGTACTCGATGGCTTCGGCGTAGTCGTCGATGGTCGAATCGATACCCTTGGCCAGGAACGGGGCGAACATGGTCACGCCAACGAAGCCGCCGTGGTCGGCGATGAACTTCAGCTCGGCGTCGGACTTGTTGCGCGGGTGCTCCTTGAGGCCCGATGGCAGGCAGTGCGAGTAGCACACCGGCTTTTTCGATTCGAGAATGACTTCTTCGGAGGTTTTGGAGCCGACGTGGGACAGGTCGCACATGATGCCGACGCGGTTCATTTCGGCGACGATCTCGCGACCAAAGCCCGACAGGCCGCCGTCGCGCTCGTAGCAACCGGTGCCCACCAGGTTCTGGGTGTTGTAGCACATCTGCACGATGCCAACGCCCAGCTGCTTGAACACGTCGACGTAGGCGATCTGGTCTTCGAAGGCGTGGGCGTTCTGGAAGCCGAAGAGAATGCCGGTCTTGCCCAGTTCCTTGGCCTTGCGGATGTCGGCGGTAGTGCGCACCGGCATTACCAGGTCGCTGTTGTCGCGGATCAGCTTCTGGCTGGCGGCGATCTGGTCGACGGTTGCCTTGAACCCTTCCCACACCGATACCGTGCAGTTGGCCGCAGTGAGCCCGCCTTTGCGCATGTCCTCGAACAGCTCGCGGTTCCACTTGGCAATGATCAGGCCGTCAATGACGATACTGTCGGCGTGAAGTTCGGCTGGGCTCATCAGGCTGTCCCCTTTTATCGAATGGGTTGGCGCCAAACCTTGTGCCGGCGCTTTGGGGCCAGCATATGCCTGTGCCCAAAGGCGCCCCGATGCAAAAACGACAGGGGGTTTGCCGAAAGCGTCAATGCGCGACAACAGGGCATCTGGCGCGCGGGCTGGCGATGCGAGACAGTCTCGACAACGGCATTTGCGGCCACTTCATGAACATTTGGTCAGGTAGCTACCACCAGAGCGCAGGCTGAGCGAGAATCCCTGCGATTCGACAGCCAGGTGAGGAGAAAAAGGATGAAATCAATGGCATGGCTGGCGCTGCTGGCCGTTGTGAGCGGGGCCCAGGCCAGCGAGGAAGAAAGCACACCTTGCGACAATGTGGAAACCGACCAGCAAACCTTCGCCTGCGCAGCATTCAACAAGCAGGTCGCCGAGCGTGAGCTGCAGTCGGCCTACGACGAACTCGCCGCACGCATGCGTGACCAGTTCGGCGACGAAGCCGGCCTGATGTCGCGAATAGAGGCAGCCGAGCAACTCTGGCGTCAACTGCGTGATGCAGACTGCAAGGTCGAAACCCACGCTGAACAGCCAGGCAGCAAGGCCTACCAGACTGCCTGGAACAGCTGCATTGCACAGCGCAGCGATGAGCGGGCGGAATACCTGCGCGGCCTGGGCCTGCAAGACGGTGACGAGCCAGCCCCCGAAGATTGATCAGCACCAGAGAAGGACCAACGCCCGAGGAACAACATGCCGCTGATGCCCCCTGCGTCGTTGCTCGATAGTGCCCTCAGACCACGTGCTCAGCATGTGTGTCTTGAAATTCAAAACTATCAAGGAATTACAAAGTGGCTGACATCAAAGTTGAAATGGAAAAAATCCGCAAAGAGGGCCAGGAGCGCGTTGCCGCTACCGGCCAGACCATCTGCGTTTTCGCTGACAATGTGCCTGCCGACGTTGCACAAGACATCCTGTCCGGCCTGGGCTTGATGACCGCACTGGCCAACAAGAAGTTCGACAAGGAAACCCAGCAGCGCGAGTGGTACAACTTCTACAACGATGGCCTGATCAAATTCGGCTGGACCATGACAGGTGCTGCACATGCCGAAGATGCCATCGATGAGGACAACCTGACCCTGGCAGAACTGATCACCAAGTCCGTCACCATCAGTGTTTCCGCGGACCCTCGTCGCGCCGCCTGCGCCAAGCGTGCTCTGCAAGTTGTCGTGCAGAAGCCGGAAGTCAAGGCACACCTGGAAAAGCACAGCCATAGCGAATCCGGCAAATCGAGCAACTTCGTGGTAGCCCAGTGCGAAATGACGCCACAAGGCCTGCCCGCCATGCACATGACCAGCTTCCAGGCCAGCTACGACTCGAAAATCGAGCGTGAGGGCGCCCTGACCCGCAAGGTCGACAAAACTTCTACCCGTGTCTACCGCGCGTCGCAACAAGGCACGTTCAGCGTTCGTCACTTCGACGCTGCGCGGGAACTTGTGAACGAGAAAATCAAAAACGACCTCGGCGAGTTTTTCGCTAGCTGATGAGCGAGGCCGGGTACCAGAAAGCGCTGGTACCCGGTTCTGGTCATGTGCAGCCATCGAGGAACAATGCCACGTGAGCGATACAAGCCTGGACACCCGAATATTCGAGGAGCGGCTAAGCATCAAGCCTGCACCCTGGCTGACACTCGAGACATGGGAAGATTTGCAGCTCTGCCTGCGTCATTCACAAGCATTGGCCAATGAAAGCTACTCGATGGAGACCCAGCCTCGGCAATGGTTCGCGCTCGCCCTCGCCACCTTGAAATCATTGAAATTCACCCTGTGTGAACATACACACAAAACCATTGTGTATGAGCCGCACCTGCTTGCGCTAAGCGATGTATACAATGGCTTTCTACCGCCACCGCGGGCAAAAGGGCCTTGGTTCAAAAGCCTGGAAGAAAATATTCAAAACGCCCTGCAGTCGGCGGGGGCACGTAAATTCACCATCATGAACGCTTCTTCACATCTAAGTATCGAAATGGACCATGAAGGTGACCAGGTTCCGGTGGCGATCCTGTTTTATACCTACTGCGTTACCGACCCGGTCGAGCCCACCCGAAAGTTGAACCTGATATTCGACCATCTGGGTGCACGCTTCAATGCAGAAGGTTTTGCCCCGCTTCGCCAGGACCTGCAAGCGAGCAACCGGGAAAAACTGAGGGCAATTCTTGAGCGCGAGCTTGAGTGAAGCTCATTTGGGTCCGCCCGGCCGACGTTCCTCCCGCGGGCACCGTCCAAACTTCAGCTTGTAGCGCCGCGTAAAATACGATGGAAGTTCAAACCCGCACGCAATGCTGACCTGGGTCACCGACATGTCGGTCTGGGCCAACAGCTGACGCGCCTTGTCCAGCCGTAACGCGAGATAGAAACTGCTGGGTGTGGTATCCAGGTGTATGCGAAACAACCGCTCCAGTTGACGCCTCGTGACCTTGATCGCGGCTGCCAGATCCAGCGTGGTCAGTGGTGGCTCGAAGTGTTTTTCCATTTCGCCAATGGCATGGATCAGCTTCTTGTTACTGATGCCGTAACGCGCGCCGATCTGCATGCGCTGATGGTCCTGGCGCTGACGGATACGCCCCAGCACGAACTGCTCGGACACTTTGACCGCCAGTTCGCTGCCATGAGCCTGGGCAATCAAGTACAGCATCAGATCGATCGAGGCCGTTCCGCCTGCGCAGGTGATGCGGCTGCGGTCAATCTCGAACAGCTCCTGGGTGGCCTGAAGACCTGGATAGCGTTCCTTGAAGGCCTCCAGCGCCTCCCAATGCAACGTCGCCCGGTAGCCCTCGAGCAGCCCCGCCTCGGCCAACACCATCGCACCGGTGTCGATACCCCCAAGCATGACAGCGTCATGGTTGAGCCGGCGCAGCGCATGCAGCAGTTTGGGCGCGACATGGGCAAGTGGCTCGAACCCCGCAACCACCAGCAGGATGTCGGGCGGCTCGCCCTCCCCCAGAGCGGCATCGGCATTGATGGACATGCCACTGCTCGCCAGCACCGCCTCACCGTTCAGGCTCAGCACCTGCCACCGGTACAACGGCCCGCCAAAACGATTGGCTACCCGCAGTGGTTCCACCGCAGAAATGAACCCCATGGCGGAAAAACCGGGCACCAACAGAAAGGCAATCGTCTCCATCATCCCCCTCCACAGAAACTGGTCGCCCAGGTGCTAATTCCTGTCGCTAGCGTGCGCTTGGGCAAGATGGCGCCAGCGTAGCGTATTCACACGGCCCAGAGAGACCGAACCCCATAACAATATGCACTGCCGATGGAGAGCCACCATGCACAGCTTGATCCGCCGCAGCCTGTTGACCCTTGCCCTGAGCAGCATCGCCACTTCCCCACTGTTGGCCGCCGAACCCGCGGCCTGCAAGAACGTCCGCCTGGGCGTGGTCAACTGGACCGACGTCATTGCCACCAGCGCCATGGCTCAGGTGCTGCTCGATGGCCTGGGCTACCAGACCAAACAGACCAGCGCTTCGCAGCAGATCATTTTTGCCGGCATCCGCGACAAGCGCCTGGACATGTTCCTGGGTTACTGGAACCCGATCATGACCCAGACCATCACCCCGTTCGTCGACGCCGGGCAGGTCAAGGTGCTCGACAAGCCAAGCCTGGAAGACGCCCGCGCCACCCTCGCCGTGCCGAAGTACCTGTATGACAAGGGCCTGAAAACCTTTGCCGATATCCACAAGTTCGAAAAGGAACTGGGCGGCAAGATCTATGGCATCGAGCCAGGCTCGGGGGCCAATACGCAGATCAAGGCCATGATCACCAAGAACCAGTTTGGCCTGGGCAAATTCCAGCTGGTCGAGTCCAGCGAAGCGGGCATGCTCGCCGCGGTCGACCGCGCCGTGCGGCGCAAGGAAGCCGTGGTGTTCTTCGGCTGGGCACCGCACCCGATGAACGTGAACATCGACATGGCCTACCTGGGTGACAGCCAGGACGCCCTCGGCCCCGACGAAGGCCGTGCCACGGTGTGGACGGTGACCGCGCCGGACTACGCCGAACGCTGCCCCAACGCCAACCGCCTGCTGGGCAACCTGAAATTCAGCGCCGAGGACGAGAGCCGCATGATGCAGCCGCTGCTCGACCACAAGGACGCGCTGGAGTCGGCCCGCCAGTGGCTGAAAGACCACCCCGAAGACAAGGCGCGCTGGCTGGAAGGGGTGACCACCTTCGATGGCAAGCCGGCGGCGGACAACCTCAAGCTTACCGCCAACTGACAGGGCCTCTTCGCGGCTGAACCTGCTCCCACAGGGCATACCTGGGCAGGGCCATCACGGTCCCCTGTGGGTGCGGGCTTGCCCGCGAAAAAGGCCAGCACATCCACCACAAGGAACCGCACCATGAACCACGACGTCATCATCACCTGCGCCCTTACCGGTGCCGGCGACACTGCCTCGAAAAGCCACCTTGTCCCCGTCACCCCCCGGCAAATCGCCGACGCTGCCGTAGAGGCTGCCAAGGCGGGCGCCACCGTGGTCCACTGCCACGTGCGCGACCCGCAAACCGGCCGCTTCAGCCGTGACGTGGCGCTGTACCGCGAAGTCATGGAGCGCATTCGTGAAGCCGACGTGGACATCATCGTCAACCTCACCGCCGGCATGGGGGGTGACCTGGAAATCGGCCCGGGTGAAACGCCACTGGAGTTCGGCGCCGGCACCGATCTGATCGGCCCGCTGGAGCGCCTGGCCCACGTGGAAGCGTTGTTGCCGGAAATCTGCACCCTCGACTGCGGCACCCTCAACTTTGGCGACGGCAACTCGATCTACGTGTCCACCCCTGCGCAACTGCGCGCCGGGGCCAAGCGCATCACCGAACTGGGCGTGAAGGCGGAACTGGAAATCTTCGACACCGGCCACCTGTGGTTCGCCAAGCAAATGATGAAGGAAGGCCTGCTGGACGACCCTCTGTTCCAGCTATGCCTGGGCATCCCGTGGGGCGCGCCGGCCGACACCACCACCATGAAAGCCATGGTCGACAACCTGCCGGCCAATATTACCTGGGCGGGTTTCGGCATCGGCCGCATGCAGATGCCGATGGCAGCGCAGGCCGTGTTGCTGGGCGGCAACGTGCGGGTGGGGCTGGAAGACAACCTGTACCTGGACCGTGGCGTGCTGGCCAGCAATGGCCAGCTGGTCGAACGGGCGGTGGAGATCATCTCGCGCCTTGGCGCCCGTGTACTGACCCCGGCCGAGGGCCGGGAAAAAATGAACCTCAAGCGCCGCTGATCCCGCCCGCTCCCACAAGGACTGGCGCCAATCCTGAGCATTCTTTTAGCCCGAGGACTCGATATGCCCTTCATTACCGATATCAAGATCTTCGCCGCGCTGGGTAGCGGCGTGATCGGCAGCGGCTGGGTTGCCCGCGCCCTGGCCCACGGCCTGGACGTGATCGCCTGGGACCCTGCACCTGGCGCGGAGCCGGCGCTGCGCAAGCGTATTGCCAATGCCTGGCCAGCGCTTGAGAAGCAGGGGCTGGCGCCCGGCGCGTCACAAGCCCGCCTGAAGTTCGTCGCCACCATCGAGGAATGCGTACGCGATGCCGATTTCATTCAGGAAAGCGCGCCAGAGCGGCTGGACCTGAAGCTCGACTTGCACGCAAAAATAAGCGCCGCGGCCAAGCCCGAGGCCATTATCGGTTCCAGCACTTCCGGCCTGCTGCCCAGCGAGTTCTACGAGTCTGCCACGCACCCCGAGCGCTGCGTGGTGGGCCACCCGTTCAACCCGGTGTACCTGCTGCCGCTGGTGGAAATCGTCGGTGGCAAACGTACCGCGCCCGAAGCCATCGAGGCGGCGAAGGTCATCTATACCGCCCTGGGCATGCGCCCGCTGCACGTGCGCAAGGAAGTGCCTGGTTTCATTGCCGACCGCCTGCTCGAAGCACTCTGGCGCGAGGCCCTGCACCTGGTGAACGACGGCGTGGCGACCACCGGTGAAATCGACGACGCAATCCGCTTTGGCGCCGGCCTGCGCTGGTCGTTCATGGGCACCTTCCTCACCTACACCCTGGCCGGTGGCGATGCAGGCATGCGCCACTTCATGTCACAGTTCGGCCCGGCGCTAAAACTGCCGTGGACCTACCTGCCCGCACCGGAACTGACCGACAAACTGATTGACGATGTGGTGGACGGCACCTCGGCGCAACTGGGTGAACGCAGCATTGCCGCACTGGAACGCTATCGTGATGACACCCTGCTTGCAGTGCTTGAAGCCGTAAAGAGCAGCAAGCAAACGCACGGCATGTCGTTCGGCGAATGAGGAGCCCACAATGCCCGCACTGATCACCTACCGCACCCCAGTCCAGGAGGACTGGGTGGACTACAACGGGCACCTGCGCGATGCCTTCTACCTGCTGATTTTCAGTTACGCCACCGATGCGCTGATGGAGCGCATCGGCCTGGATGCCGACAGCCGAGGGCAGAGTGGGCATTCGCTGTTCACCCTGGAGGCGCACATCAACTACCTGCATGAGGTGAAGCTTGGCACCGAGGTGTGGGTGCAGACGCAGATCGTCGGTTTTGATCAAAAGCGCCTACACATCTACCACAGCCTGCATAGGAAGGGATTCGACGGAGTATTGGCGGCTAGCGAGCAGATGCTGCTGCACGTCGACCTGGCAGGGCCTAAAGCCGCACCGTTCAGCCCAATAAGCATTCAGATACTCCAAGAGCTGCTCCATGACCAACACGACCAGGCGGCAGCTTCCTTCGTAGGCCGCCAAATCACGTTATCTTGAACGGCAGCAGCTGCCAAACCAGCGCAGACGGGTTACTAATTGATTTCGTCTGCACTGGTACGACCTCCAAGCAGCGGGTACCCAACCTGGGCTATTGCATGCCGAAGGAGACGCGGTGCACTGAGCCGTTCATGTAACCACCTCCTGCACGAGTGCGAACAAGTCCTGGCGGCAAGCCACTGCCCTCGTCCCAATTTCTGATCTGGAAGTTGCCCTTATAGCTACCTGTGAAGCAAAGACTTCGACGGTCGTCGGCGTTAAGGAAACAAAGCTTGGTATTAGCCCCGGGGAAAGCATACACCTTCGCGGAGCGTGATTTTCCGCCGGCTACTACGTCGCATCCTGGATAATCTGAAACATTGGCCACCTTGCCTTGGTACAGGCGAAACGTACAGGTATCACCTTGATAGTCTGCGAGAGAATAAAGTTTAATAGTTACGGAAGTGTCCAGAGTGTACACGATGTTTCGAACTTTTCCGATCAACGGTTCATGACCAGGAAGGCTTTCTCGCCCCAGCCCATCAGGCAATGTGCCTGATGCATCAAGGTCCGCCACCTGAAAGTTGCCCGTGTAAGACCCGCGGTAACAGGCATAGTCAAAATCGGTGGCGTAGAAACACAACCTCATTCCAGCTTTGAAGTTCTTAACTTTAACCGAATGTACTTCATTGCAGTTGGGGCGTATGTCATTGGGGAGAAACTCTAGGCTGCAATGGCGCCCAGAAAAATTTTTTTCGGGGTAAAATTCCAACTCCATAGGTGGCGCAAGCGGCACGGGATAGAAATTCTCTACCGTTTCCCTGCTTTCGTTAAAGAGGCGCGCGACATCATGATGTGCCTCAGTCCCAAGAGGAATGCCCTGATACGTCAGCCGAGGGTTTGAGTGGTACGCAACGCCCGGGCACGTTGGCGAGCAGCCGTACGACATCTGCGTGCGGAACCTGGGCGATCCTGTATATCGATAGCCGTACTTATAGGGCGGATGGCCCTCTTCATCGTCTCCCCCCCAGTTATGGTCGGCGCCCAAGTTATGACCTAGTTCGTGAGCAAGCGCGTCGGTACAACTAATGACCGAGTGAGCCTGGGCTTTACTCGACGCAATCCAGGCCTTACCGCATAGCGCAGTCGCTGCAGAATACATTGAAACCATATCCGCTCCCAACGCTTCTCTCCTGCGCAAGACATTCCCCGCGAACGGTTGGGCTAGACGGATATCATTCAGTTGCTGTTTGTAATCTCTTCCGGTTTCGTCGTAAGGCTCATCAAAAAAGCCGGCCAGTTCATATGTGATCTGCACGTCACTGTTTTTCATGTACTGGTTAGCATTGAAAAGCGCCAGGGCGAGTTCAAGCCGATAGTAGGGGCTTTTGGCCCTTCGTTGATTAGTGGCCAGAAACATCACGCGTATTGTGCTGTGCGCGGACTGCGGAACTTTCCCTTGGGTTTCATCGAGCGCCTGCCCTGCTGGATCGACGAGGGGTTCGCCTTCCGCAGGAAGCTTGGATTCATCAACCTTGATCAGCACATACTGACCCGAGCCGATTGAATCCAGCCGATAACGCTGCCCTTCGACAATTACGCGGCCCGCCAACTTGTCACCCTCACGCACCAAAGAGAGGTAGTAAAGCGGATCGTTTTCGATCTCCGAAGCAGATGCTGCATGGGCCGCTTTCCATGCCGACGGCTTGTAGCCCACCCAACCGTCAATACCCGGTGTGATGGTGGTGAAATCGCGTAAATGAAACTGCGCGGTTTTACCGTCCGGTAAGCTCACCGCCAAATCCTGCGTTTGCTGGCTGATAAGTGCCGGGTTGATCTTCACCAGCGTAAACTCTGCGTTCGCAGGGTCGGCCAGCAATGTGGCCAGGTTGCCGCTAGCCGTGTCTAGCAGGCCCTTGCGCGTAGGGGTGGGTTCTAGGGTGAACAGTTGGGCTGGGGTACTTGTGGCTGCAGTGACGGTGGGACCAGAAGACGAACAGCCCCCAAAAAACATCACTGTTGAAGCCAGCAGGATCCTGTTCCAGATTGCCGTTTTCACATTGCCGCTCCTGAGGATATTCATCACCCTCAGCAGATCATTACCCCAGCTTTACTGTCACCTGACAGAAATGCCAGGTGGATGGATGTGCAGGAACACACAGTTGGTTTAAAACAAAAAAATAACCCCGGAAAGCCGTGAGCATCCGGGGCCAAGAGCGAGCAACATCCACTGTGCATGAACGAGGGTGACCAAACCCTCTGGTACCGTGAATGGCCTCAGTGTGGGGCCTGGGAAGGCGCTGGATTTAGCCGTAAACGACCTGTTCTTAGCCATGGCAGCCATGCCGGCATTCTGTTGTTGCGGGTCTGTCGTCCGCGTCACAGAATCGGTCGTAAATCACAGCAGCACTCTCTTCGCGATAAAAGGGACAACAGCCATGATGCATGCGGATTTGATTGATCAGGACGACCTGGCAGGCCACCTGCGGGCGCGTGGGTTCGACATTCCAGCCGGGGCCACTGCCGAACAGGCCTGCGAGGCAGTGGTGCGCGGGCTGACCGAGCCCAATGCACGGGCCCTGAAGGGAATGGTGGAACAGATGTATACCGGTAGCGCGACGATTCTGCCGGCGGTACGCCAGGCCATCGACAAGCAGTTGTTGCCGGCATTGGCGCAGTTCAACAAGCGCGCCTGATTTCTCCTTACGGCCCTATCGCCGGCAAGCCAGCTCCCTCGGGGATCACACAGGTTCAAGACCTGTGCAAGACCTACGGGAGCCGGCTTGCCGGCGATGCCGTTTCAGAGCCTTACGCTGGCAAAGGTCGATTCGTTACGCGCCTGGCTCAGGGCAGCCATCGGCCCGCTGTGCGGCGACAAGGTCATGGCCTGCGGAATCGGCATCATTGCCACCTGCTGCGTGGTGTTGGAGCCCACGCGCTCATCACGCGGCGGAATGCCGAAGTACTCGCGGTAGCATTTGGAGAAGTGCGGCGTGGAGACGAAACCGCACACCGATGCCACTTCGATGATCGACATGGGTGTCTGTTTGAGCAGCTGCCGGGCGCGGATAAGGCGCAGCTTCAGGTAGTAGCGCGACGGCGAGCAGTGCAGGTACTTCTGGAACAACCGCTCGAGCTGGCGCCGCGACACCGACACATACACCGCCAACTCGTCCAGGTCGATCGGCTCTTCCAGGTTGGCTTCCATCAGCGCGACGATTTCCTGCAACTTCGGCTGGTTGGTGCCGAGCATGTGCTTGAGCGGCACGCGCTGGTGATCCTGCTCGTTGCGAATGCGCTCGTAGACGAACATTTCGGAAATGGCCGCCGACAGCTCGCGGCCGTGGTCGCGGCTGATCAGGTGCAGCATCATGTCCAGCGGCGCGGTGCCGCCAGAGCTGGTGAAGCGGTTGCGGTCGAGGGTGAACAGGCGGGTACTCATGTTGACCCGCGGGTAGGCCTCCTGCATGGCGGCCAGGCATTCCCAGTGCACGCTGCAATCAAAGCCGTCGAGCAGGCCGGCACAGGCCAAGGCCCAGCTGCCCGTGCACACGGCACCCAGGCGCCGCGACTGACGCGCCTGGGCTTGCAGCCAGGTTACGTGCTCGCGGGTCACGGTGCGCTGAATGCCTACACCGCCGCAGACGATCACGGTGTCGATCGCAGGGGCGCTGTGCATTGCCGCGTCCGGGGTAATCTGCAAACCATCGCTGGCCCACACCTGGCCGCCATCGACCGTCAGCGTGTGCCAGCGGTACAGTTCGCGGCCGGACAGCTGGTTGGCCATGCGCAGGGGCTCCACAGCCGAAGCCAGGGAAATCAGGGTGAAATTGTCCAATAGAAGAAACCCGATGGACTGGGGTGCTGTGCGGTTCTGGGACGGGGTCCCGGAGGTGTAGGACGTCATCGCGGTTTCTCCTCACACAAATGCTGGATGTGCCTCAGGCGGGCACTCATTTTCTTGTTATTGCCCCCGCCACATGCTGGGGGTGGGTGACCATTACCTACGCAAACGCCGTGCCTGAAATTGAATGGCCATCCAAAAAAACCTGAAAACGACCCCTTTGTCAGGCAACTCATAGGCTGTAGATGTGCTGGCCAAGTTGTCCCAAACAGCCGTGCTAGGCGCCGTGCGGGTAACGGCTGAGCAGTTTGGTGACACGCCGTGGGGCAGTTGCCCAGAAACGACACTGTTTAGTGTCACCGACAAGCCCCGCACTGATTACGACATCCGGCAATTGGCAGATTCGAGCGCACCATAAAGGAGCATTGGCAGGCATTTTGCGCTGCCTTGAAACTCGAGGGCCTCTTGCCGGGTTCAACCGCCAAGAGGCCCTGGGTGCCTACTGAAACATCAGCATTCGATGGCACTGACCGCCAGGCCACCGCGGGAGGTTTCCTTGTACTTGTCGTGCATGTCGGCACCGGTGTCGCGCATGGTACGGATCACCTGGTCGAGGGAAATGAAGTGCTCGCCATCGCCACGCAGGGCCATTTGCACCGCGTTGATGGCTTTTACCGCAGCAATCGCGTTGCGCTCGATGCACGGCACCTGCACCAACCCGCCCACCGGGTCGCAGGTGAGCCCCAGGTTGTGCTCCAGGGCAATTTCCGCGGCGTTTTCCAGCTGCGCCGGGGTCGCGCCCAACACTTGCGCAAGGCCGGCCGCGGCCATGGCGCAGGCAGAGCCGACCTCGCCCTGGCAGCCTACTTCGGCGCCGGAGATGGAGGCGTTCTTCTTGCACAGGATGCCGACCGCCGCAGCGCCCAGGAAGAAATCGGTAACACTGGACTCGTCTACCTCATCGCTGAAGCGCATGTAGTAGTGCAATACCGCCGGGATGATGCCCGCCGCGCCGTTGGTAGGCGCCGTCACCATGCGCCCGCCTGCGGCGTTCTCTTCGTTGACAGCCAGGGCGAACAGGTTGACCCACTCCATGGCACTCATGGTCGAGCCGATCACGTTGGGCTTGCCGATTTCCTGCAGGCTGCGGTGCAGCTTGGCGGCGCGGCGGCGCACATTGAGCCCACCGGGCAACGTGCCCTCGTATTTCAGGCCGTTGTTGACGCATTCCTGCATGGCTTGCCAGAGCTTGCGCAAGCCGGCGTGAATCTCTTCTTCACTGCGCCAGACCTTTTCGTTGGCCATCATCAATTGCGACACGCTGAGGTCGTTTTGCCTGCACAGCTGCAGCAGCTCGGCGGCGCTGTTGAAATCGTACGGCAGTACTGTCTGATCGGCATCCAGCACACCACTGGCGGCCTGCGCGGCATCCACCACAAAGCCGCCACCCACCGAGTAATAGGTGTCACGGTGCAACTCGCCCTGCTCGCCTTCGGCCACCAAGGTCATGGCGTTTGGGTGGTAGGGCAGGTTCTCGTCCAGCAACAGCATGTCGCGCGCCCACACGAACTCGACAGGCAGGCGCCCGTCCAGCTTGAGGGTATTGGTTTCGCGCAGGTCGGCGATGCGCGGCACGATCTGGGTCGGGTCAATGGCGTCTGGCCACTCGCCCATCAGCCCCATGATGGTGGCGTTGTCGGTGCCGTGGCCGACGCCGGTGGCCGACAGCGAGCCATATAGGCGCACCTCGACCCGCCGTACCCGTTCCAACTCGCCGCGCTCGCGCAGCCCTTGGACAAACAGGGCGCCAGCACGCATGGGGCCGACGGTGTGGGAGCTGGAAGGCCCGACACCGATCTTGAACAGGTCGAACACGCTGATGGCCATTACCGAATCACCTCTTGCTGGGCTTGTCTGTGCGCGCCATGCGCACGGCGGGGTAGCTGCTAGGCTCAAGCAGGGCCGCCTTGAATTGCCAGCATCATCGGGCTTTTACCGGCCGCCTCGCCGTCTGCAACCGACGCCATTTTGTCCAGCAGCGCCGCACCGGTTTTACCGGGGGAATGGGCCCGACACGCCGTTTTCCATCGGTCTGGTGACGCAAAAATGCGGGCGAGGGGTTGGAAAAATCCATAAGCGACATCGCCCATACTGGATACGACCCGTTCCGTACTGGATACGACCCTACCAGTAGGCGATTGCCCGGCGGTGGAGGATTATCGAAAGCGACTCGTAAAGCACGGCCACGCATCCTGCCCTCTGCAGGCCTGGTCGACCGGACCGTCAGAACGTTCGGCGACCCACGCGAACCCGAAGACAAAATCTCAGGAGTCCACCCATGAAAGGTACACCCTCGCTGTTGCTGGTTGCGTTGCTGTCCGCACCGTTGCTGGCTCAGGCCGCCGAGCCCGAGCAGTGCCAGACGGTCCGTTTCTCGGATGTCGGCTGGACCGACATCACGGTCACCACTGCGACCACCAGCGTTGTGCTCGAAGCACTGGGTTACAAAACCCACACCACCATGATCTCGGTACCGGTGACCTACAAGTCGCTGGCTACCGGCAAGGACCTGGACGTGTTTCTCGGCAACTGGATGCCGACCATGGAAAACGATATCAAGCAGTACCGCGACGCCGGCACTGTGGACACCGTGCGCGCCAACCTGGAAAACGCCAAGTACACCCTGGCCGTGCCCCAGGCGCTGTATGACAAGGGCCTGAAGGATTTCAGCGACATTGCCAAGTTCAAGCAGGAGCTGGGCGGCAAGATCTACGGCATCGAACCCGGCAACGATGGCAACCGCACCATCCAGAGCATGATCGACAAGAACGCCTTCGGCCTGAAAGACGCCGGCTTCAAGCTGGTGCAGTCCAGCGAGGCCGGCATGCTGTCGCAGGTCGACCGGGCGCAGAAACGTGGCGAAGCCATGGTGTTCCTGGGCTGGGAACCGCACCCGATGAACACCCGCTTCAAGATGCAGTACCTGACCGGAGGGGACGAATACTTCGGCCCCGACTTCGGCAAGGCGACCGTATACACCAACACCCGCAAAGGCTACGTGCAGGAGTGCAGCAACGTTGGCCAACTGCTGAAGAACCTGTCGTTCGAGCTCAAGGATGAAAGCACCATGATGGGCTACGTCCTGGACGACAAGATGAAGCCCGAGGCCGCTGCCAAGAAATGGCTCAAGGACAACCCAGGCAAGCTGGACACCTGGTTGGCCGGCGTGACTACCGTGGATGGCAAACCCGGCCTGGAGGCGGCCAAGGCCAAGCTGACGCAATAACGCAATTCGCCATAGCGCTACCTCGGGGCAGGACCGTGCCTGCCCCGGGTTGAGTTCAATCTATGCAGGTGGAAGCTCGCTATCATGCTTATCGATCAGAAAATACCGCTGGGTCAGTACATCGCCTCGTTCGTTGAATGGCTGACCCTGCACGGCGCGAATTACTTCGACGCCATCGCACAGGGCCTGGAATTCATGATCCACGGCGTCACCAGTGCCTTGACCTGGTTCAACCCGTTCGTCCTCACCGCCCTGTTCGCCGCCCTGGCGCACCTCATCCAGCGTAAATGGTCGCTGACCGCATTCGTCGCCCTGTCGTTCCTGTTGATTCTCAACCTGGGTTACTGGCAGGAAACCATGGAAACCCTGGCACAAGTGACCTTCGCCACCGTGGTGTGCGTGGCCATCGGTGTGCCGCTGGGCATCGTCGCCGCGCACAAACCCATGTTCTACACCGCCATGCGCCCGGTGCTCGACCTGATGCAAACGGTACCCACCTTCGTGTACCTGATCCCCACCCTGACGCTGTTCGGCCTGGGCGTGGTGCCAGGGCTGATCTCGACCGTGGTGTTCGCCATTGCCGCCCCTATCCGCCTCACCTATCTGGGCATCTGCGACGTACCGCAGGAGCTGATGGACGCCGGCAAGGCGTTTGGCTGCTCGCGCCGCCAACTGCTCACCCGTATCGAACTGCCGCATGCGATGCCCAGCATCGCCGCCGGCGTTACCCAGTGCATCATGTTGTCGCTGTCGATGGTGGTGATCGCCGCCCTGGTCGGCGCTGACGGCCTGGGCAAACCTGTGGTCAACGCACTGAACACCGCCGATATTTCCCTGGGCTTCGAAGCGGGCCTGGCGATCGTGCTGCTGGCGATCATGCTCGACCGTATCTGCAAGCAACCGGAACTGCCGGTAAGGGGTGAAGCATGAGCATCATTCGTTTCGAAGACGTCGACGTCATTTTCTCCAACAAGCCACGCGAGGCGCTGGCACTGCTGGACAAAGGCCAGACTCGCGAGCAGATCCTCAAGCAGACCGGCCTGGTGGTGGGCGTCGAAAAAGCCAACCTGGACATCCAGAAGGGCGAGATCTGCGTGTTGATGGGCCTGTCCGGTTCGGGCAAGTCGAGCCTGCTGCGCTGCATCAACGGCCTGAACACCGTCAGCCGCGGCAAGCTGTTTGTCGAACATGAAGGCAAGCACATCGACATCGCCCACTGCACCCCGGCCGAGCTGAAAATGATGCGCACCAAGCGCATTGCCATGGTGTTCCAGAAGTTCGCCCTGATGCCCTGGCTGACGGTACGCGAGAACATCAGCTTTGGCCTGGAAATGCAGGGCCGGCCAGAAAAGGAACGGCGCAAGCTGGTCGACGAGAAGCTTGAGCTGGTGGGCCTGACCCAGTGGCGCAACAAGAAGCCGGACGAACTGTCGGGCGGCATGCAGCAACGCGTTGGCCTGGCCCGCGCGCTGGCGATGGACGCCGACATCCTGCTGATGGACGAACCCTTCTCAGCACTGGACCCGCTGATCCGCCAGGGCTTGCAGGACGAACTGCTGGGCCTGCAGGCCAAGCTGAGCAAGACCATCGTGTTCGTCAGCCATGACCTGGACGAGGCGTTGAAGCTGGGTAGCCGTATCGCGATCATGAAAGATGGCCGGATCATCCAGTACAGCAAGCCGGAAGAAATCGTGCTAAACCCGGCCGACGAGTACGTGCGTACCTTCGTCGCCCACACCAACCCGCTAAACGTACTTTGCGGCCGCAGCCTGATGCGCAGCCTGGACAACTGCAAACGGGTCAATGGTTCGGTGTGCCTCGACCCGAGCGGCGACTCGTGGCTGGACCTGGGCGAAGGCAACTCGATCAAGCGCGCACGCCAAGGGCAAAACGGCCTGGAGATGCAGCAATGGGCGCCGGGGCAGTCGGTGGAAGGCCTGGGGCGTCGGCCGACGTTGGTGCATGCGGACATCGGCATGCGTGAAGCGCTGCAGATTCGCTACCACACCGGCAACAAGCTGGTGCTGCAGGAGAACGACAAACTGGTGGGGATTCTGGGGGATACCGAGCTGTATCACGCACTGCTTGGCAAGAACCACGGGTGATGCAATTGGGGCCGCGCTGCGGCCCTTTCGCGGGCACGCCCGCTCCCACAGTGTAGGAGCGGGCGTACCCGCGAAGGGCTGCCAAGCAGCCCCACTCAATGTTTCAGCGAACGACGATCCCGCGCGCTGCCATGTAGGCCTTGGCCTCCGGCACCGTGTACTCGCCAAAGTGGAAGATGCTGGCCGCCAGCACCGCGCTGGCATGCCCTTGCACAATACCGTCAGCCAGGTGCTGCAGGTTACCCACCCCGCCCGAGGCAATCACTGGAATACCCAGCGCATCGCTGATGGCCCGGGTAACCCCCAGGTCGAAGCCGCTCTTCATGCCGTCCTGGTCCATGCTGGTCAGCAGGATCTCGCCGGCACCCAGGCCCTCCATCTTCTTCGCCCATGCCACCGCATCCAGCCCGGTCGGCTTGCGCCCACCGTGGGTGAAGATTTCCCAGCGGGGTTCTTCACCCGGCCCGGACACCTTCTTGGCGTCGATGGCCACGACAATGCACTGCGAGCCAAAACGGTCTGCCGCCTCGCCCACGAACTCCGGGTTGAACACCGCGGCGGTGTTGATCGACACCTTGTCTGCCCCGGCATTGAGCAGGTTGCGGATGTCCTGCACGGTACGCACGCCACCGCCCACGGTCAGCGGGATGAACACCTGGCTGGCCATGCGCTCGACGGTATGCAGGGTGGTATCGCGGCC
Organism: Pseudomonas sp. p99-361; assembly: GCF_003935475.1. Classification (NCBI taxonomy): domain Bacteria; kingdom Pseudomonadati; phylum Pseudomonadota; class Gammaproteobacteria; order Pseudomonadales; family Pseudomonadaceae; genus Pseudomonas; species Pseudomonas sp. p99-361. The sequence goes on from NZ_RHQO01000071.1 coordinate 20,458, forward strand.
ATCGACGCTGGCGGTGATGTCGAGGAAAGTGATTTCGTCGGCACCCTGCTCGTTGTAGCGACGGGCAATTTCCACCGGGTCGCCGGCATCACGGATGTTCTCGAACTTGACGCCCTTGACCACCCGGCCGTTGTCCACGTCCAGGCAAGGGATGATGCGTTTAGCTAAAGCCATGGAAGCTCCTGGGGGCAGCTGCAAGCTTCAAGCGGCAAGCTGCAAGATAAAGCAGTACGCGGTCCGGCTTTTCTCTTGCAGCTTGCAGCTTGCAGCTCCTATTCAATAGTTGTCGCAGAAGGCCTGGGCCTCGGCCACGTCGAGGGTGCCTTCGTAGATGGCACGGCCGGTGATGGCGCCGATGATGCCGGGGGCCTTGGCGTCCAGCAGAGCCTTGATGTCACCCAGGTTGTGAATGCCGCCCGAGGCAATTACCGGAATCGAGGTGGCTTCGGCCAATGCCTTGGTGAATGGCACGTTGCAGCCTTGCATCATGCCGTCCTTGGCGATGTCGGTGTAGACGATCGCCGAAACGCCATCGGCCTCGAAACGCTTGGCCAGGTCGATCACCTGCACCGAGCTGACTTCGGCCCAGCCGTCGGTGGCGACGAAGCCGTCCTTGGCATCCAGGCCAACGATGACCTTGCCCGGGAAGGCCTTGCACGCCTCGGCGACGAACGCTGGCTGCTTGACCGCCTTGGTGCCGATGATCACATAGCTGACGCCAGCCTTGACGTAGTGCTCGATGGTTTCCAGCGAACGAATGCCGCCGCCGATCTGAATCGGCAGGGTGGGGTAGCGCTTGGCAATGGCAGTGACCACTTCACCGTTGACCGGCTGGCCTTCGAAGGCACCGTTCAGGTCGACCAGGTGCAGGCGGCGGCAGCCACCCTCGACCCACTTGGCGGCCATGCTCACCGGGTCGTCGGAGAATACCGTGGAGTCTTCCATACGGCCCTGGCGCAGGCGCACGCAGGCACCGTCCTTCAGATCGATAGCGGGGATAATCAGCATGCTCTTTCCTTCGTCAATTCAAGCGGCAAGTTGCAAGCGACAAGCTGCAAGCAATGCGCGTCGTGTATTCGATAGGCGATCCAGCTTCAGCTTGCAGCTTGAAGCTTGCAACTTTCAGCTTTTTTCAAGCGCCCACAGATCGCTTTCGATGCTCTCGAACCGCTCCTTGAGGTGCAGCTGAACATCGGCAATCGCCCTGTTGTAGTAATGGGGTGCAATTTCTTTGCTGAACAGCTCAAGGACCTCAGCCACCTCGAAAGACCCCAGCTCCAGCTCGAAACGGTCTTCGAGGAAGCGTTTGAGCGTAGCGAGCGCGTCGCGCTCCTGCTCAGGGGCCAGGGTGATGATCGGGGCCTTGGTCTTTGACCTGCTCATTTACCAACGCCCGTCCCAGGCGACGAAATTCTGCAGCAGCTGCAGGCCATGGGTATGGCTTTTCTCTGGGTGGAACTGCACGGCGAAGCGCGAGCCATCGGCCAGTGCGGCAGCGAAATCGACGCCGTAGTGGCCACGGCCGACCACCTGGCCCGGCTTGCCGGCATTGATGTAGTAGCTGTGCACGAAATAGAAACGTGCGCGGTCCGGAATGTCGTGCCACAGCGGGTGGTGGATGGTCTGGCTGACTTCGTTCCAGCCCATGTGCGGCACCTTCAGGTGCTCGCCGTCTTCTTGCAGGTCTTTGCCGAAGAAGCGCACCTGGCCGGGGAACAAACCGATGCAGTCGACGCCGGTGTTCTCCTCGCTGTGTTCGAGCAGTGCCTGCATACCCACGCAGATGCCCAGGAACGGCCGGTCCTGGCTGACTTCGCGCACCAGGCTGTCGAAGCCCAGGCGGCGGATTTCGGCCATGCAGTCGCGAATCGCACCTACCCCAGGGAACACCACGCGATCCGCCTCGCGGATGACCGCCGCATCACTGGTCACCAGCACTTTACCGGCACCGACGTGCTCGAGCGCCTTGGCCACCGAGTGCAGGTTGCCCATGCCATAGTCGATTACGGCTACCGTCTGCATTTACAGGCACCCTTTGGTGGACGGCATCTGGCCGGCCATGCGCTCGTCCAGGGTGACCGCCATGCGCAGGGCACGGCCGAACGCCTTGAACACGGTTTCGATCTGGTGGTGAGTGTTGTGGCCACGCAGGTTGTCGATGTGCAGGGTAACCAGGGCGTGGTTGACGAAGCCCTGGAAAAACTCCTGGAACAGGTCGACATCGAAGCCGCCGACGCTGGCCCGGGTATACGGCACATGCATTTGCAGGCCTGGGCGGCCCGAGAAGTCGATGACCACGCGCGACAGCGCTTCGTCCAGCGGCACGTAGGCGTGGCCGTAGCGGAAGATGCCCTTCTTGTCACCGATGGCCTGGGCGAATGCCATGCCCAGGGTGATGCCAACGTCTTCGACGGTATGGTGGTCGTCGATATGGGTGTCACCCTTGCACTCGATATCCAGATCGATCAGCCCGTGGCGGGCGATCTGGTCCAGCATGTGTTCCAGGAAAGGCACACCGATATCGAATCGGGCCTTGCCACTGCCATCGAGGTTGATCGAGCACTTGACCTGGGTTTCCAGGGTATTGCGCTCGACGGAAGCCTTACGTTCGACCATCACCAGCTCCGCAAAATCATTGGGCGAAAAGGGTGCCATTATAGGCTCAGAACGCGCCAGCTTGAAACGCGGATGACATATGGCAAAGCGAGCAATGACGGGGGGTTGATAGCGCTACAGGTCTATACAACCGGGTGAAGGGGGGCTGCTTTGCAGCCCATCGCGACACAAGGCTGCCCCTACAGGCCCAACCGTGTTCAAGGCCTAGGGTGGACCTGTGGGAGATTCTATGGTTCCTGGCAAGGGTAGCCGCTGCATCTTTAGTGCCTGTGAGATTGAGCGCCGCCCGCGCGGCGCATCGCGAGCTGCGCTCGCTCCTACGTTTGTTTCGGGCCAGTA
>NZ_RHQO01000072.1:0-22983 GCF_003935475.1 Pseudomonas sp. p99-361
GCTCCAAAAAGAAATCGGGAGCACAGCATCGGGGATCAGGTAAGCGCTTTGAATGTGGGGTTTATGGAGCGATTACGCTCAACCGGCGGCTGAGGAGCTTTGCGCCATGATGAAGTCAGCGCGGACATCGATTAAGGATTCAGCGAGCAAACCACGCCCTAAGCCTGCGTCGAGCCCACCGTGCGAATCGCCAGAGGCAGCCGACCCCACGGATTCCTGCGTGCCGTATCCATTGTTCCCGCCGATTGTGCTCCTAACCGACCACCAAGGCCTGGAGCGTCCAATCAATAACGACGTCCGCGGACGGCTCAGTACCCTATACCCCGCACTGGAAGCATTCCAAGCCTGGCGCCTCGGCTAGGGAGTTCATGCACTTCGTCATGCGCCAACCTATGTCATGGATTTCGAGGACTGGCCGAACGCGCTACCTGCTGAAGACCAAGACGGAATTCGCTGTTAAGCCAATTAATGGCAATTGGCGTCCGATAGTCAGAAAGCAGCTGGCGGATAGTTCCGCGTCGACTTTCGCACTCGGAACTGACCAGCACCGCAGTATCTTCCTGCACGGTGGGAGGGATTTTTTCGACTACCTATGCGCCCTGCGAATTACGACCCCAATTAATCCGTTCGGTGCCCTGAGGCCTAGAGATTTCGAGGTTCGCCAAGGGATAGCTCGGCCGACTTTCACACCGGCACAACTGGCTGATCTGATGTCTACAGCCACGTCATTGGCCCAGAACGATAATCAGTGGCAGCCATGGCTCCTCGTAGCGGCCGTGGCGATCTACTCTGACGTTCAACTGCGTGCGTTGGGGTCAACATCGGCCCTTAAATTGTGGTTTTCAAGCTTCAGAGCCGACAAAACCAGCTCTCCAGAGGCAGGCTCAAGTTGGATTTCCCCAGCATGGTTTGAAAGCCCTCAGTACCCTCGCCTGCGCTATCCGCTGGCTTCTGAGTTCGCTGCCTATTTCCGCCGTTATGCCAAGTTCAGGCACAGCCAGAATTCGGATCTTTCCCCTCAAAGCCTGCTGCTGCCGTCGATGAATGGCAATGATGGCTACGCGAGCCATACCTTGCTCGATCTATTCCGCAGGTTCACGACCGCCATTTTGACGCGACTGCAGGAAAGTCCGCTCGCGGAGAACGCCGATTGGCGTGGTTGCGCGCGCGTTCAGCCCGGTGCTTCAATCACGTTCCTCGAGCTGAGGAAGTCGGCGAAAGCGGCTGGATGGGTGCCGAGCGCAGTGCGTCTTGATGAGCCACATCAAGATGAATGTATTTGGCCAGATATTGGAATCCGAAAGCATTTGCCGGCGTCTCAGTGGCTACGCAAGCATGCAAGTGGGCCGTCGCTCTGACTGCGACCATGCGCCACCGGTGACATCACACGCAGGAACACCTAGCTGGGCACGATTACCAGGTGTACCAGAACTTCTGGCTAAATTTGGACGTTTGCGCGGATGGGTTTGAAGCGAAGATGGTGCGTTGGGTTTCTCAGGCTTTGAAGCGCTAGCGCGGGCCTTAGGCGAACACGACCGCCCTGCTCTCCTGGCGGCGATGTGCTGTGAACCACGAAGTCGGCGTTTGTGCCTCATCCGGGTCAGTTGCTCGAATCACGGCCTAGCGATAGAAACAGAGACTCGTGAAGCGCTCTCAGGAGTAAGTGTTCTGAGGGAGATAAGGTACTTGTTTACCCCGACTGATCAATAATCTGGAAAGCTCTGTGAAAAACAGAGCCCTCCAGGCGCGATCTCACTTCAATTCCAGCCCATAAAGAGCTTCCCCGCTCACTCCTCATGAAGTCGTTTGCCTCAAGCCATCTTGATTTCCAGGCTGCGGTTTTAACAGCGCGAATTCTTTGCGAGGATGCGTAGGGAGGGGCGATCGGCGCGGTTGAGCCCGGCCCGTTCCGCCCTGGCTCAGGCAATAGGATAACGCTTGAACAGATCCGTCTGCTCCAGGCGGGCCGCATGGGCATTGAGGGCCGGGAAATCGCTCGCCTTGACTACGTTGGGCAGCATCGACTGCATGAACGACCAGGCCACCGCACTGGTGACCCCGGCCTGGTCCGGACGCAGGCCGTGCGACGCCTGCGCCGCCCACTGCTTATCCAACTCAGTGCACGCCGCCAGCAGCTGACGGGTGACGCGTTCAACCCAGGGCTGATGAACCTTTTCCGCCGGTCGAAGCTTATGTTCATAGACGATCTGCACCGTCTTCTCGCATGTCGCCAACGCCAGCCCCACTCTACTCAGAGCCCCGGCCAACGCCTGCGGTTGGCTTGGCAATAACTTGCTCTGGGGTGTGCTGAGGCTCTCGAAATAATCGATGATCAGCGTCGAGTCCATCAGTACGCCGCCGTCATCGAGCAGCAGAGTCGGCGCTTTGACCACCGGATTGACCCTGGAAAACGCTTCGAACGTGCTAAACACCGACAGTGGGTCATGTTCAAACTCGATACCCAGAAGGTCCAGGGAAATAGCTACCCGGCGAACGTAAGGTGAATCCAGCATCCCAATGAGTTTCATCGATAGTCTCCTTGATTGATGGTGACTGCTAACACCGTTATCCGACGTTTGAACAGCCGAGGCAGCGGCCATGTGAACGGATGAGCTTCGCACACATCGTCTATGGTGCCGGCCGGCTTTCCAGCTGAAGACTTTACCGTCCCTTACATTAATGAGAGCCTTGCCACTTATAAATCAGTTTTTTTTGCCGACCCGTGATCGCGCCCTATCCCTACCCCTATTGGCTGGTATTGCCCAACCGTGAGCGTTCGGAAACAAAGCAGCAAGTGTTCTCGAGTTGGCTGAAACACGAGGTCGCTGAATATCTGAACGAACAGGATCATGGCAGCAAGCAGCGTCGACCAGCCCACCTCACCCGCCCTGCCGAGCGCGATGCAAGCCTTTAAACCTTGACCGGCGTTCTGGTTTTCCAGAGTGACAGCAACACGCCGCCAATAAGTAGGCCAATTGTAACGCTTAAAGAAATTTCGGCAGGCACCTTGCCAACAATGTCGTGCAGGAATATTTTCGCGCCTATGAAAACCAGTACCAGCGCCAAGGCGTATTTGAGATAGGCGAAGCGGCTTATCATCGCAGCCAATGCAAAATACAGTGCGCGCAAACCGAGTATCGCGAAAATGTTCGACGTATAGACAATGAAGGGGTCCTGCGTGATGGCAAAGATCGCTGGCACACTGTCAACAGCGAACACCAAGTCGGCGCACTCAATCAGAATCAATGCGAGAAACAGCGGCGTCACCCATAATACTTGCCTGCCGGAGGCATCAGGGATACGAACCAGGAAATGCTGACCGTGCAACCCGTCAGTCACGCGTAGATGACTGCGCAGATACTTGACGAAGCGATTGTTTTCCAAGTCGGGCTCATGGTCCACTCGAGCGAACAGCATTTTCACACCCGTGAATACCAGGAAGGCGCCAAAGCAGTAGAGAATCCAACTGAACTGCGTAATCAGCGCGGCGCCCAGGCCTATCATGATGGCCCTCAATACAATGACCCCCATGATCCCCCAGAACAGCACTCTGTGCTGGAATTCTCTGGGAATGGCAAGAAAACTGAAAATGAGGGCAATAACGAACACGTTGTCCATGGACAACGACTTCTCGATCAGAAAGCCAGTCACATAGTCCATGCTTGCGTCGCTGCCTTTCTGGAAATAGACCCAGACAGCAAATAGCAGGCCCATGCTGATGTAGCCAGCCGACAGGAGCAGGCTTTCCTTGACACCGATTTCTCGATTCCCACGATGGAGAACCCCTAGGTCAAGCGCCAGCAGCGTCAACACGACAGCGAAGAATGAAAGCCACAGCCAGAGATCAGTGCCAAGCACGTCTTGGGAGAGATACGCATTAAGGGCAGACATGAGCCCCTCCTATATAGTCGTAGTTTAACAACTATGACTCCGACATGGCGGCTACTTACCGTCAGAGGGGCCCGGCGTCACACCATCAGATTTTATCCAGCGCGAAAATGTTGCAAGGGGGAAAATTTTGCTATTTGTTTCTTCTGTGACTTCAGTTTCCGAACGCCATGACAATGGCACTCAATACCAGACACAAGCTCGCCACGACCGTCAAACGTACCCGCATAGGCATATACCAGCCGGGCATGAAGTTGGCCAGTTTACGGTCTTGCCAAAAGTGCACGGTAAATCCTGAAGCCAGTACCCAACAGCCCCATGACACCGGTAACAACATGGCAACCCAGCCGATCAGGGCTGGCATGACACTCCACACAAGCCGCTGTTGTCGCTCAATAGCAGGCAAGGCTGGCAACGTCATCGCGAAACCCCAATGCAGGGCCCCGACAAAACTCAGTATCACGGCCCCATAGCCAACCAACGCTTCAGCCAGGTTATCTCGATACTCACCGCCAAAACAAACCAGCAGTGCCAGACCCAGAAATGGAAGCAAGCCACCGTAGCCCAGGAGCGTAAAGCGGCTCGGAGATAACGTATCGAACACTGTACCCATGGGTGCGCCCTCCTCCACGACTAAAAACCAAACTTCAGGTGTGTCGGCCAATCAGCGTGAGGAATTCATGCCGCGTCGTTGGGGAGTCTCTGAATTCGCCTAGCATGACCGAGGAAATCATCACCGAGTTCTGCTTTTCTACACCACGCATCATCATGCACATGTGCTTGGCTTCGATAACTACCCCAACCCCTGCCGCATCGGTCACTTCCTGCATGGCACAGGCAATCTGCCTGGTCAGGTTTTCCTGAATCTGCAAACGGCGGGCAAACATGTCCACCAAGCGCGCTACTTTGGAAAGCCCTAGTACTCGCCCTGTTGGCAGGTACGCGACATGTGCCTTCCCAATAAACGGCAACATGTGATGCTCGCATAACGAGTACAGTTCAATGTCGCGAACGACAACCATCTCGTCATTCTGGCTCTCGAACAGCGCCCCGTTGACTATTTCACCCAAGCTCTGGGTATAGCCATTGCATAGGTATTGCATCGCTTTGGCAGCACGCTGAGGCGTATCCAAAAGCCCTTCGCGCTGCGGGTTTTCACCCACGCCAACAAGGATTTCACGGTAGTGTTCGGCTAGCGAATGTGACATTTGGAGGCCTCACCTTTGCAACGCTGCCCGCCATCGGGATGGGGTAACCAGGCCAGACTTGGCCTCAAGCGACAGAACAATCTGTAAAAAACCGAAAGCATTGGACGCAACGGGCGCCACGCCAAGGGTGCTGCCCAAAGGCCCAAACTGGCAGCACGCCAAGCCCACAGGGTCGCGTCCAAGCCGGTGACCCATTGCCCGTTCGCGAACCTTGCGTGCAAACAGGACCGTAGTTGCTTCATCGTCCGGCCCAGAGGGGTGGGATCGAATTCATCGCTGTCGATATCAACCAGGATGAGCTTTGCTGCCGTGCAACGCCTGCGCAGAAGTGCGACCTCCCTAGCACACAATGGGCAGGCCCCGTCAAAGTACAGCGTCAGAGGCCACTCGCAATACATGTACAAAACCTCATTCATGTACAGGTTTTTGTACAAGTTAGCTGAAGCCAAAAAATACGCAATAGGCAAGATGGTTGCGACGACCGCAGAATGCCCTAACTCAGCCACCCTTCGAGCGCCAGCGCATTTCCTTCGAGGTCGGCGACTTCATCGTCACTGGCCCGTTGGCGGGCACCGTTGAACATGTGGGCTTGAAAACCACACGCATCCGCAGCCTGGGTGGCGAACAGATCGTCATGGCCAAAGCCAGCATGATCAGCAGCACGATACAGACCTACAAACGCCTGCAGGAACGCCGCATTGTGTTCGAGTTTGGCCTGTTTGACGACTCGCCCACCGAGGCAGTGAAAAAGCTCCTGGCATCGTTGAGGAGGCTATCAAGGCGCAATCGCAGGTGCGCTTCGACCGTGCTCATTTGCGTGGTTTTGGCAAGGAAGCGTTGGAGTTCGGTTGCGTATACATCGTCCAGGACCCAGGCTGCAACCTGCATGGACATCCAGCGGGCGATCAAGGTCACCGCATTGCCGCAAGAAGCCAACTTGTGGGTGCCAGGGCGCGAGGGCGTGAGCATCTGCGGCGCGTGAGCGCCCACCCCCAGCTTCCCCCCGCTGCAGCGTGCGCGGGGTGCCCAGCCGCCCCTTGAATCGCTTCGAACTTAGAGGCTCCCCAGTACTCGTAGCGTTTAGACACACTAAATGGCAAGGCGAGGTCGACATGAAGATGATCCATGGCACATCACATTTTCGGCCCTATACCTCTGCAGCGGGCGGCTGGGGGTCGGCCCACTCTGTGCTGAATATCCTTTGGCGCGAGCAGGCACTGATCAAAGGCACAACCGCCCTGCTCAAGCTGAACAAGCCCAAGGGTTTCGCCTGCGTGAGCTGTGCCTGGGCCAAGCCAGGCGATCCTCATGCCCTGGAATTTTGCGAGAATGGTGCCAAGGCCACGGCATGGGAATTGACGTCACGACGCACCTCGCCCGATTTCTTCACGGCCCACTCCTTGACCGAGTTGCGCGGCTGGTCGGACTTCGAGCTGGAGCAGCATGGCCGGTTGACCCACCCAATGCGTTACGACAAGCACACTGATCGCTACCAGGTCGTGACCTGGGAGCAAGCCTATGAAGCCATCGGCGCGCAGTTGCGCGCGCTCAGCCCCGACGAAGTCGTTTTTTATGCATCAGGGCGCGCATCGGTGGAAACATCGTTCATCTACCAGTTGTTCGCCCGTGCTTATGGCACGAACAATCTTCCTGACAGTTCCAACATGTGCCACGAAAGCACCTCGGTTGGCCTGCAGGAAAGCATCGGGGTCCCGGTTGGCACGGTCTCACTGGCCGATTTCGAGCATACCGACTGCATTCTGTTCTTCGGGCAGAACGTAGGCAGCAACAGCCCGCGCATGCTTCACCCGCTTCAGGAGGTGCGCAAGCGCAACGTCCCGATCATCACCTTCAACCCGATCCGGGAACGTGGTCTGGAGCGTTTTGTAAACCCCCAGTCCCCCACTGAAATGCTCGGTCCGCAATGCACAGTCATCAGCACTCAATACCACCAAGTGGCCATCGGCGGTGACACCGCTGCCGTCATGGGGGTGGCCAAGGCGCTTCTGGAAATGGAGGAAAGGGCCAAAAGCAACGGCGAGCCGCCGGTGCTCGATCACGATTTTCTCGCACAGCATACGGACGGCCTGGCCCAGTTCATGGAGCGTGTGCAGCAATACACATGGGCTGAACTGGAGCGACGGTCCGGCCTGAGCCGAAGCGCGATGGAGGCCACGGCCACCGTTTATGCGCGCAGCGAGAAAGTGATGATCGTCTATGGCATGGGCATGACCCAGCACCGGCACGGGGTGGCCAACGTGCAGATGCTGGTGAATCTGCTATTGCTGCGCGGGAATATCGGTAAACCAGGGGCTGGTATCTGCCCGGTCAGAGGGCACTCGAACGTACAGGGCCAACGCACGGTAGGCATTACCGAGGACCCTGCGAAAGTACCAGGGGAGAAGATCGAGTCGCTGTTCGGCTTCAAGATTCCGGAGCACAAGGGTCTGGCGACGGTCGACACCTGCGAGGGCGTTCTCAATGGCAGTGTGAAGGGGTTCATCGGGCTTGGCGGTAACTTTCTGCGTGCCGTGCCCGATACCAGCCGGGTGGAACCCGCCTGGGCCCAGCTCAGCCTCAGTGTACAGATCGCGACCAAGCTCAATCGCACCCACCTGGTCCCTGGTGAAAGCACCTGGCTGCTGCCCTGCCTGGGCAGGATCGAGATCGACCGGCAGCTTGGCGTCGAACAAACCTACACCACTGAAGACAGCACCGGCTGCATCCGCGCCTGGCGCGGCCACGCCGAACCCGCAGGAGAGCAGCTGCGCTCGGAGTTGGCGATCATCGCAGAGTTGGCCCTGGCGACGCTGGGCGACACGGTCGCCATTCCCTGGGCACACTGGAAGCACGACTATGCCCTGGTTCGTGAAGCCATCAGCAAGGTTTATCCAAGTATTTTCCATGACTTCGAGACGCGGATGTGGGAGCCCGGCGGGTTCCATCGCCCGCTGGGCGTGGCACAGCGGCAATGGGCTACGCCTTCAGGGAAGGCGCAGTTCATTACCCCAGGCACGCTGGATGAAGACGACGACGTGCTGACGGGCGAAGCCGGCCGTGATGTCCTGCAACTGATGACGTTGCGCAGCAATGACCAGTTCAACACCACCGTGTACGGTTACGACGATCGCTTCAGGGGCGTAAAGGGCACGCGCAAAGTGGTGTTCCTCAACCGCAACGATATCGTCCGCCTGGGCTTCGTGCCGGGGGGCTGGGTTCGCTTGCGTACAGCTGTCGAACCGACAGTTCGCCGCGAGGCAGGCCCTTTTCAGATTATCGCCTATGACATACCGGTGGGCTGCGCCGCCGCTTACTACCCCGAGGCCAATGCGCTCGTGCCCTTGTGGCACTATGCCAAGCGAAGCAAAGTGCCCGCCGCGAAATCGGTGCCTGTCGTGCTCTTGCATGCTCGGCCCGATGCTGAAGATCTGGCACACGCCGTACCCGCAACAGATCAGGTCGTGTAACACGCTTGAAACCGGCCCCCAGTAGCCAGGGGGCGGGCTGAAACGATGGTCATCCGTGATCCGCTGCTGCTTACAACGAGCTTGACCATGCCTCAACCAGCAAGCTGACTGCCGCGACCGTTATCAAAGGACAATGTACTGATTCCGTCGGCGTAACCCGGCATGCGGCCCCTCGACAAGGTGCACGAAACGCCCGCCCACCTGGTCAATGGGCAGGCAGTCGTCGACATCCAGCACTGCATCATTGTGAGCTTGCGACCAATGCGCCATGGCCTGTTTCTTGCCCTTCGCCATGGCCTCTCGTTTGTCCTTCGCGACCACCAGCAGATACTCGTGCGCCTCGCCAAAAGCCTGGGCGTCGTACCCGCCCAGGTTGATGAAGTAGAGCCGCAGGGATTCAGGCGACGGCGCCAGCGGGCTGAGCTCGACGCGCCAGTTGTCAACCCCATCGACGGCCATCCAGGCATCGACGTGCACGCCTTTGGGGCTGCCAAACCAACCGCCCCGTAGTTGCGGGTATGCCTGCTCCAGCGTATCCGCGGCCGCAAACACAATGTCGTGAACCTCAATCTTTGCCTGGGGGTGTTTGCCCCCAAGCAGCACCACGAAAAGCATCTAGTCGTCCACCTTGGTAAAAGTTCACCGAGCGCCGGCAGGCGCCAGGCTCCGTATCAGATCGGTTCGGCGCTGAACGCTGGCAACGTTCGCGGCCCTGGCGGCGCGGTGAAAGGCCTTCACGGCTGCGCCACCAGCCGGTCGTACCAGGCAGCATAAGGGGTGTTGGTAGCCTTGTAGCGGTTGTAATCAGGGCTACCGTCATCCCACCACACCGGCCCACGCTCGCCTAATGCAACCTTGGCATCATTGACCGCTGCCCTGGCCCGCTTCAAAGCGGCTGCATCGTCGCAGGCTTTTGCCTGCTTCACGGCCCGCCGCGCCTCCATCAACGCGCCCACCAGGTGCTGGCGCGCTTCGTCTGCAAGCGCAGGGTTGCTGCAGCGCCAGAGCTGGCCGTTGACGACGAAATAGCGCCCGTCCGGCGTGCGTGGGTATTTGGCGCCGGTCTGCGACCGGCTCATTTACCCGCCCGCAAAAAATCAGCCCACTTGCGCACCAGGTAATTATGCTCATCCATCACCGAGTTCCAGACCCTGATACGGCCCACACGCTCGGCGTAGGCGCCCCCTTCGCGTAGCTGCCCAGGCTCGATCAGCGGTTCGCCATCACTGCCCAGCAACTGCTCGCGGGCTGGCTTGCCCTCGTACCAGTAATCCCACTCAGCCGCCGACAGGTGATCGCGCGCGCGCAGTGGATTGGAAATGTAGAAACCTTGCCGGGCCATCATCGCGCCTGGCCAACCTGCCAACCACCAGTTCAGGTAGGCATAGGCCGCATCTTTCACCCCACCCTCAACGGCACGGGACAACGACAGGCCACCAAACCAGCCACGGTAACCCTCCCTGGGCACGGCCTGGCGGTACTGAATGCCTTCGCGGTGCAGCTGCATCAAGGCAGGCGACCAGACACTCTCGATGTGCACCTTGGGGCCCAGCATCAGCTTGCCTGCGTCGCGGTCATCAGACCAGAACGCGGCGAAATGGCCTTGGCGCTGAAGCTTGATGAGCACTGCCGCAAGCTGGTCGATCTCGTCCAGGCGCAGGTTCGCGATCACATCGAACGTGGCCAACCCCTTGGCCTGCACCGCCAGTGCCGCGTCCAGCGCCCCGATGGCTGCATCGCTCTGCAACGCCACATGCCCACACCAGTTGGGGTCAACCAACCAGGACCAGCTCTCGTTCTCGATACCGAACCCCGGCGGCAGAAGGTCCGGCCTGTAGGCAAAGCTGTCCGCGTTGTGGGTCAGCGGCAGCATGCTGATCCAGTCTGTCGGGCGGTTGGCCAGGGTCCGGTCATGCTGAACATACAGCCGGTCGCAGGGCAGGCTGCCGCCGGCCAGCTCATCCCCAGCGTGCAGCCGGCCCCGCTTGGGCAGGTCGTTGATCTCGTCCCACAAGGCGACCCGGCGGATGTCGATGGGCTGGATGGCGCCGGCCGGCCAGACAAAATCCATGCTATGGAACCATTGGTCGTACAGGTCATAGCGTTCAGGGTGCATCAACGCAATGCGTTGAACCGTCTGTACATCGTGGATCTGGTACTCGATGCGAATGCCCAGTTCTTTTTCCGCGCGCAAGCGAATGGGCTCCAGCAGCGTGACCGATGTGCCCAATACCCGCAACGTGACCGGGCCACTCATGCCGCACGCCCCAGGCGCTGCAAAAAAGCCTGGAAAGAGCGGCGCAGCAGCTGGGTATCCAGATCGCGCACGATGATCACCAGGCGCGAGCGCCGCGCCTGCCCTGGCCACTGGCGAAGATGCACGGGCGGATGCAGGCAGTGCTGTACGCCGTGAATGACGATAGGTTGTTCAGCATCGATCACATTCAAGATCCCTTTGACCCGCAGAATTCGGTCTCCGTGGCATCTTAGCAGCATCGACAACCAAACCCCGAAGGCAAGCCAATCCAACGGTGTGTCGTACTCCAGTGCACACACCTGGGCGCCGCCGTGGTGCGGCTGCCGGGTGGGCGCAAACAGCAGCCACCTGGCGACCTCCTCATCGGGCTCCAGGCTTCTCAGCCCCTCGCCCAGAAGCTGCTCATCGCCCTGCCCGACCGTGCTCGCCAACGCGATGGATGCCGTCGGGTTGAGGGCTTGCAAGTGTGCCAGCAACGGGTCGAGCACCGCAGCGCTTACCAGGTCTGCCTTGCTCACCAGCAGCCGATCGGCAGCCGTGACCTGGCCCAGCCACTCGGGGTGAATCCGCTCCTGAAGCATGGCGTGCTGGGCGTCGACCACCGTCACCATCAGGCCCACGTGATAGCGGCCGCGCAGTTGTGGGTCTCGCTGCAGCGTGGCAAGAATGGGCGCGGGGTCGGCCAGGCCTGTGGTTTCCAGGAGCACGCGGCGGAAAGCCGGAACCTCCCCGCGCGCACGCTTGCAGTGCAGGTCGATCAGCGCTTGCTTCAGATCCCCCCTAACAGAACAGCAGACACACCCACTCGGCAGCAACACCGTATCGGGGGCAACTTCCTGCACCAGCACGTCATCGATCCCCACCTCCCCATACTCGTTGATGAGCACCGCCGTGTCGCCCATGTCCGCATTGGCCAGCACCCGCTTGAGCAAGGTGGTTTTGCCACTGCCCAGAAAACCTGTCAGCACATTGATCTGCAGGCTCATGCCGACGCCTCCAGGTGATCGAGGATGCGCGGATCCAGGGGGTCAAGGGTGCGCCCCAGTATGCTTTCGGCGGTCTGCCAGAGCTGATCCAGGCCCGAGGCAACACCCTGCTTGCCGGTAGGGCCTTGCACCAGATACGACGCGCCCTGCACGTCACTGACCTTGAGCCTGAAGGGTGCTACCACCTGATTGATCGCGGCGATGCGCCGCAAGCGCTCACGGCGGCCGGGAAGGCTCGTGTCCAGGGGGTCGCTCCAGTGCGCGTCCTCACCGATCAGGCCGCAAAGTCCACACATGGCTCACCTCAAGGCATTACATCGCCGGAATTGGGGTTAAGGGTTTGGCCGACGAACAGGTTGCCGCCAGGCTCGCTCGCCAACAGCACGGCGATCGGTGCCACTTCTTCAGCTTTGCCGAAGCGGCCCAACGGCAGCTCCTTGGCCTTGGCAACCTTCCACGCCTGGCTGATCCCCTCCACCAGCGGGGTTTCAATCGGCCCTGGCGCCACGCAGTTGACCAGTACGTTGCCCTTGCTCACCTCCAGTGCCAGCGACTTGCTGAAACCGATCACGCCGGCTTTGGCTGCCGCATAGTGCGCCAGTTGTGCACCGCCCTTGATCCCCAGCTGGGAGGCGATGTTGATGATGCGCCCCCACTGCTGCTCCAACATGTACGGCAGCGCGCGCTGGCTTGCGACGAACACGCTGGTCAGGTCCACCCGCAGCATTTCATCCCACATTTCCTGAGTCAGGTCCACACAGGGAGCCTGGGTCAGCATGCCGGCATTGTTGACCAGCACATCGATGCCCCCCAGCGCTGCCACGCAGGCATCTACACCGGCTTGCGCACCCTCCCGGCTACCTACATCAGCAACAGATTCGATCACCTGCGCGCCGCGGTCGCGGCATTGGTTTGCGACCACTGCCAGGCGCTGGGGGTCGCGGTCACACAACACGAGCAGCGCGCCCGCATCGGCGTAGGCATGGGCGATGGCCGCGCCGATGCCACTCCCCGCGCCGGTTATGACGGCGCGGCGGTTCTGCAATGGTTTCATGCTTGTTCTCCTCGCGGCCGCAAGGCGAGCTTGCGGCGCAGCAATTTCCTATTCAGGCCAGCGCACGGTAAGGCCGCCATCGATCACGATGCTCTGGCCGGTGATGTAGCTCGACGCTGGGCCGGTCAGGAAGCAGACCAGGTCGGCAACCTCGCTGGCGCGCCCCACGCGCCCCAAGGGGATCGCCTTGCCCGCCTTGGCCAGGCCCTCGGAACCCAGCGAATTTTTGCTGTCCAGCGATTGCGGGGTTTCGATCAGGCCGGGAATGATGGTGTTGCAACGGATGCCCCTGGGGGCAAATTCCACCGCCAGGGAGCGGCACAGCCCGGGCACCCCAGCCTTGGCCGCTGCGTAATGCGCGTGGTCCTGCCAGCCATACACGCCACCGGCAATCGACGAAATGGCCACCAGTGCGCCGCCTTCCCCGATGTGTCGGCTTGCGCTGCGGAAGGTGCGCATCACGCCGGTAAGGTCGACGTTGAGCATTTCATTCCATTGCTCGTCCGACATTTCCAGCAGCGGCGCCCGGCGCAAAAGCCCGGCGTTGGCCACGGCATAATCGAGCCGACCGAAGCGCTCGACTGCTGCGGCGGCGATGGCATCCAGTGAAGCGCTGTCGGTAACGTCCATCGCCATCATCGAACATTCGCCGCCGGCCTGGGCGACCAACCGCTCAGTTTCAGCGGGGTCATGCGGGTCGGCGGGCAGGTAGCCGCCCATCACGCGCACCCCCATCCGGGCGTACGCGACGGCGACCGCCTGGCCAATGCCACTGGCAGCCCCAGTGACCAACGCTACGGGTCGAGACATGTGTGCAACTCCTGGTTAATTGACTGAAAGAGGTTCGACATGCCGGGCGGCAAGCATGATCAAGCCCGACAGGAAGCAAGGCAGCGCGCCGAACCAGAGCGCCGCGCTGTGCCATTCACCGCCAGTGGACAACACGCTGGTAATCCCCAGCCCGGCGACGATGGCGCCGATCGGCCCCATGGCATGCACGATGGCGCCGCCTGTGGCACGGATACTGGTGGGGAAGCTCTCGCCCATGAAAAACAACATGGCGGAGTAAGGGCCGGTCAGGAAGAACAGGCCAAGGCTGTAGAAGGCGATGACCGTGACCAGGTCGCTGGGGCCCTGGATCATGGCGAAGAAGGCCAGGCCGCCACACATCCAGCCCAGCGCTACGGTATTGCGCCGGCCAATCCGGTCACCCAGCCAACCGTGAACCAGGTAGCCGATGAAGCCCACCAGGTTGGACAACACCAGGATCCACAAGGAGTTCTCGAACGACAGCTTGTGAACACTCACGATCACCGACGTGCCCAGCACGCTGAACACCTGGATAGCCGACCAGTTCAGCAGGATCGCCAGGCTCAAGACCACGGTCGGTCGCAGGGCCGCCCCACGGAAGGCAGCAGCAACACCGGCTTTGGCGTGCTCGTCGTAGTCGACGTTGTACTCGCGCGCCAAGCTGCGCGCGGCGGGTTCGTCGCCCGCTTTGCGCAACTGGTGGATGCGCTGATGCACCTGGAACTGGGGGCTTTCCTTGAGCTTGCGCGCCAGGATGGCGACTACCAGCGCAGGTACAGCGGCGAAGATGAAGCAACCCTGCCAGCCAATGTGCGGCAGCAACAATGCCGTCAGGCCAGCTGCGATCAACGCCCCAACCGGCCAGCCGCTTTGTACCAGGCTGTAGACGAAGCCGCGGCGCTTGATCAGTTTCGGGTCGGTCGACGCTGCGTACACCTCGGTCAGGTAGGTGGCGTTGACCCCTTCCTCGGCGTACCCCAACCCTGCCACCGAACGCACGGCAATCAACGGCCCCTTGCCCATGCCGGCACACACCGCTGTCAGCGCAGAGCACAGTGCGGTGCCGCCAATGGTGAAGATGATCCCGCCACGGCGCCCGATCTTGTCCACCAGCGGCCCGACAATGAAGGCCACGACAGCGCCGCCGACCGCTACCCAGGTGGCAATTTCCGCCTGTTCAGCTTCACTCCAGGTGAAATGCCCGCCCATGACCGGCAGCAGGGTGCCGAACAGGATGAAATCGTAAACTGCAAAAACCCAGGCGAAGAAGGCAATCCAGGTTGCGTATCTGACATCTCTGGATTCCAGCTGTACCGGTTTCCAGGTACCAGGCTCGGTCACAGGAGCCGTGGTGGTGGCTTGCGTAGTGGTCATATCGGCGCTTCTCTTGTTTTGGATCCGCTTGAAAACGTGCTAACCGAAGCAGTGGCTCAACGGTTGCGCGGTTGGCGCCGGATAAAGTCGTCGGCGATTTCGTCCATGGTGACGAACTTCACACCTGGGTGGCTTTTCATGTGCTCGATAAGCCGCTCGAGCATGAGCAGCACCTGAGGCCGGCCGGACACATCGGGGTGAATGGTGATGGGGAATACCGCGTAGTCATTCTCCCGGTAGACCCAGTCGAACTGATCACGCCACATCTCTTCAAGGTGGCGCGGGTTGACGAAGCCGTGGCTGTTGGGCGATTTCTTGATGAACATCATCGGCGGCAAGTCATCGAGGTACCAGTTGGCCGGTATCTCGACCAGATCGGTCTCTTCACCGCGCACCAAGGGCTTCATCCAGGTATCGGGGTGCTGGCTGTAATCGATTTTGCTCCAGCTGTCCTTCACTCGAACGTAGTAAGGGTGGAAGTCGTTGTGCATCAGGCTGTGGTCGTACTTGATGCCCTTCTTCAGCAGCAGTTCGTTGGTAACGTTGCTGAACTCCCACCACGGCGCCACATAGCCCGTGGGCCGCTTGCCGGCCAACCGGGTGATGATTTCAATCGATTTGTCCAGAACGATTTCTTCCTGTTCCGGCGTCATCGCGATCGGGTTCTCATGGCTGTACCCATGAATGCCCACTTCATGCCCCGCTTCAACCACCGCCTTCATCTGCTCGGGGAAGGTCTCCACCGAATGGCCCGGGATGAACCAGGTTGTGCGCAGGTCATATTGCTTGAACAGCTTGAGAAGGCGCGGCGCGCCCACTTCGCCGGCAAACAGACCGCGCGAGATATCGTCGGGCGAGTCCTCACCCCCGTAGGAGCCCAGCCAACCGGCTACCGCGTCCACGTCAACGCCAATCGATACAAAAATTTCTTTTGTCATTATCTCGACCTCTTGGTTATTCAATTGATTGCAGGCGCCGCTGCCTGCCCGGTGGGCTGGCTCAAAGCCCAGCGCGCACGTAGGGTTCGATCGCCAATGCAGCTCGCAGCAGGGCCTTGTCATTCCCACTCGAACTCGAAAGCAGCAGGCTGGTAGGTAGTCCTGCCTCCCCCTTGCCGCTTGGCAACGCAACGCTTGGCATGTCCAACATGCTGCCCGGCATGGTCAGCCGCAGCGTTGCCAGGTTGGTAGCAACGAACAGCTCTGCGTCCTCTTCCAGCGGTGCCAGCAGTGGCGCCACATGGCCGACGGTCGGGGTTACCAGGAAGGCCCCGTCCAGCTCGTGCGCGATCTGTGCTTTCAGTGCTTCGGCAGCCTGGTACAGCAGCACTTGTTTGCTGGCTGGGTAGGCACGGGCGCCCTCGAGCCGCTTGCGCACCCGGGGGTCCAGTTGCTCGGCCTGCGGGCTGTCGAGCAGCCCTTGGTAAAGGGCAAAAGCCTCGGCGCCGCCCAGCCAACCGATTTGCTCGATCACCTCCAGTGCTTGCTGGAAGGCCGGGACAGCTTTGTGCTCGACCACCGCGCCGGCTGCAGCCAACCGCTCCAGTGCCGCAACAAGGTTGGCCCTGACTTCTGGCTGAATGCGTGCGTCGCCCAGCAACTGCGCATCCACGCAAAGCTTGAGCCCGGCGATGGGCAGGGCAACGGTGTCTAGCGGCATGCCAAGGTGGTCGCCCAGTAGCAGGTTGTCGAGGACGATGGCATCGCGCACGCTACGGGTAATGGGCCCCAGCGAGTCGAGGGACCGTGCCAGGGGGGTGACCCCTTCGAATGAGTACCGCTTGGCACTGCTGCGGTAGCCGACCAAACCATTGAACGCCGCCGGCACCCGGATGGAGCCGGCAGTGTCGGTCGACATGGCGATAGGGGCCACACCTTCGGCCACCGCAATTGCCGACCCCGATGACGAGCCACCCGGCGCGCGTGCGGCGCCGGCGAAGCCCGGGTTGGTTGGCGTGCCGAAATGGGGATTGAGGCCCAGCCCCGAATACGCCAGCTCACTGAGGTTCGTCTTTGCCACGCTGACCATGCCCGCCCGGCTGAGCGCCGTGGCCAGTGCGCAATCACGCGGCGCCGGTTGCGCGTGCAAGCGCACCTTCGCGCCTGCAGTGGTGATGTGGTCGGCCAAGTCGTACAGGTCTTTCCAGACTACCGGTACCCCATCGAAGGCAGACAACGGTTGCCCGGCTTGCCAGCGGCACTTGGCCGCAGCCGCTTCGCGCAGCGCCCGCGCCTCGCACAGGGTGATGAATGCAGCCGGCACCTGCTGAGCGCTCACCAGTGCCGCTTCCATCGCAGTGACAGGGTCATGGGTTCCCGCGGCAAACTGCCCGGCCAGGGAAAGCGCATCGGCACGCATGGCAAAACCTCTTAAATGTACATTTGTGTAATACGTACATTTACATAAGCATGCGTCGTGCCAACCTTGTGCAGCGATTCATAGAAATGCCGCGGATCCGTGTCGACCAAGGGCTGGCGATGGCCGGTGATAGCCAAGCACGGTCTAACTTATTAAATGTATGTTTTACTGGATGATACATTTTGGGGTGTTCGGTAACAGCCTGCCCCAAAACCGTTCACAGCGGTGTCACCGGCGACCGGTCACATCTCGCTTCGCTTGTGCGAAACTGGCCTCCCACGCTTCATGAGAACCCTCTGATGTCTGCTACCCAGCCCCTTGAAGACCGCCCGGCCTCTCGTTACGAGATCATCCGGAACACCCTGCGCGAGGCGATTCTGGGTGGGCAGACGGCGCCAGGGCTGGTGCTGGTGGAGGGGCCTTTGGCAGAACTGTTCGGCACCAGCCGGGTACCGGTACGCCAGGCCCTGAACCTGCTGCATGAGGAAGGGCTGATCCGCCGCTTCGAGGGCCGGGGCTTTCTCGTCGACCCCCAGGGCACCAGCGCAATCCCGTTGCGCGCACCGCTCACGCGCAAGCTCCTGGGGCTGGAGCCACAAGAAGACCTGATCGATTACCGCCCGGTAGGTGAGCGTATTTACGACCACCTTGCCCAGACAGTCGTGCGGTTCATGGTCTTTGGTCATTACCGAATCGATGAGCAGAGTGCCGCCGAAGAACTCAACGTCAGCCGGAATGTCGTCAGGGAAGCGTTGATGCGATTGCGCGACAAAGGGCTGGTGGAAAAAGAGCCCTACTCGCAATGGCTCGCCGGCCCGCTGACGGCCCAGGCGGTCAAGCACGATTACGAGCTACGGATGCTGCTGGAGCCGGATGCCCTGCGCCAAGGCGTCGAGCATGTCAGCCGCAGTGATCTTGAAGCGATGCTGCACCGCGTAGTCAGTGCGCAGGCCGCCGGCCGTGATGTGAAGCGCGCCGACATCGAACAGCTCGAGCAGGACCTGCATGTGGCCTGCATCGCCGGCGTGGCCAATACCCGCATGGCAGCAGTCATTCGCCAATGCCAGATCCCCATGAATGTCGGCCGGGTCTTGCACGAAGCCCTGCAGTCCAGCAATGACGAAGCCATGCTGGTGGAGCACCGCCTGGTCTTCGAAGCCTTGCTGTACGGCACCGTCGACACTGCCTGTTCATGCCTGCGTGACCACCTGTGCAAGGCCCGCGAACGGACCTTGCAGCGGCTCAAGGTGCTGTCGGTGCTGCCCGAACCTGACGCGCCGGGCTATCTGCAAAGGCTGGCCTGAGGCGTAGGCGGGCCTGGACCCTCCCCGCGTTAAAAAGCGTACCGGGTGCTGAACATGACATTGCGTGGCTCACCGTAGTAGCCGGTGAAGAAGGTCGGGTCCAGGGCGCTGAAATACTGCTTGTCGAACACGTTGTTGATGTTGACAGAAGCGCTCAGCTGCCGGGTGATGTCATAACGCGCCATCACGTTGAACACGGCATACTGTTCCTGCGTCGCCTTGCCCTGGCTCGTCGTCACGCTCATGCCACTTTGCCAGTTCAGGCCCCCGCCGATGGTCAATGGGTTCAGGTCCCCTTGAAGACGGTAGGTCGTCCAGAGCTTTATCAAGTTAGCCGGTGCTTCGGTTCTGATGCGCTCATGGTCGGCATCCTTGGTAACGCTATGGCTGTAGCTTGCGCTGACATTCCAGTCCGGGAGCACTTCGCCAAAGATTTCCATGTCGATACCGCGCGTTTTCGCGCCGGCCACCGCGCGGTAGGCCGACTCGCGCACCGTGCCTTCCACGGTTTCGCCCGTGGGAACTCCCAGGTTGTCCTGTTTTATTTCATAAAGGGCAATGGCCGTGTTGACGCGGCCGTCGAAGAACTCGCTTTTCAGGCCGACTTCGTAGTTGTCCCCTTCCCTCGGCTCCAGGTTCCTGCCGTTTTGCTCTCGTAGGGCTTGAGGCTTGTAGATCGTCGTGTAGCTGGCGTACACCGAATGAATGTCGTCGAGGTCATACACCACCCCGGCATAAGGCGTTACGAAGCCGCTTTCACGGCTTTCGGCAGTGCTGGACGAACGCGTGTAAGGCGGGTTGTAGATGGCTTTCTTCTTGTAGCTGTAGTCACCGACACGGGCACCGACAATCAGCGACAGATCGTCCGCCGGCTTGAAGCGTGCCACCATGTACGCCGCATCCTGGCGAATCGTGGTGTCGTCGTTCATCAGTTTACCGACCGATGTCGGCCGCTCGGTGTCGTTGTCCCAGCTATGGATATTGGCCGGGCGCATCTCCAGGTCGTCATCGTCCGGGTCGCTGTAGTCTTTAAACTGCGAAGCGCTCAGGCCCAATACCAGTTCATGCTCGCGGCCCAGGAACTGGAACGGCCCCTGGGCCATGGCGTCGAGACCCAATTGGCGCTGGGAGCCATAGCCATCTCCCCCATAAAGGTAGGCGCCCTCACCTGTTTCACGGTCAGGTGCCCCACCACTGAGCGAAGCCAGCGAATAGTCCCGGGTGCTGTACATGTTGTTCACGGCCACCTTCAGTTTCCAGTCGTTGGCCAGGCCGTGCTCGAGGGTCGCGAAGGTATTGAGCGTGTTCTGCTGGCGATAGCTCCAGCGCGCCCCGGCGTTGATGGAGCGTGGGAAGTCAGTCTGCCCGCCGTCGCTGTAGAACAACGGGAAGCTGGCGAACGATACGCCACGCGGGTCATTCTTCTGGTAGTCGAAACCGACCGTCAGCAGCGTACTGTCGGTGAGGTCAGCTTCCAGAATGCCGTAATACGTTTGCTTCTCCTGCTGGTAGTGGTCGATGAAGCTGTTGCCCTGCTGGTAAGCCATGACAGC
Source organism: Pseudomonas sp. p99-361 (assembly GCF_003935475.1). Taxonomy (NCBI): domain Bacteria; kingdom Pseudomonadati; phylum Pseudomonadota; class Gammaproteobacteria; order Pseudomonadales; family Pseudomonadaceae; genus Pseudomonas; species Pseudomonas sp. p99-361. The sequence continues at coordinate 20,260 of NZ_RHQO01000072.1, forward strand.
GCGGCCGCGCAAGCGCGCATCGGTGGTCAGCGGGCCAGACACATCCACTTCGGTGCGATACGTGTCCCACGAGCCTGCGCCGGCACTGACCGAGCCCTGGAACCCGGCGGTTGGCCGCTTGCGGACCAGGTTGACACTGCCAGAGGGATCGCCGGCACCGGTCATCAAACCGGTGGCGCCCCTGACGATTTCGACCCGGTCATAGACCGAGGTATCGATCAGGCTCTGCGGGCTTGCGCTGGTTTGCACGATCAAGGTGGTCGGGATGCCATCGAACTGGTAACTGTCCAGGGCATACCCACGCGAATAGATGTTCACGCGTTCACTGTCGATGTTCTGCACGGAAAGGCCTGGCGTCTGTTTCAGCACATCGCTCAGTGTGGTGAGTTGCTGGTCTTCCATGCGCTGGCGTGTCATCACGCTGACCGTTTGCGGGGTCTCGCGCAATGACAAGGCAAGCTTGGTGGCGGCGTTGGTGGCACCCGTGGTGTAGGCGCCGGTCCCTTCCGTGATGGCGCCCAGGCCTGCTGCATCGATGGTGGTAGCGCCCAGCTGCAGGGCCCCGCCGGCTTCCATGCTGGCGAGAACGAACCGTTTTTCGCCAGCCTGCACAATGCGCAACCCGCTGCCCTGAAGCACATGGGCGAAGCCTTGCTCCACCTCATAGCTACCGTGCAGCCCTGGCGAGCTCAAGCCCGCCGTTTGTTCCGAGCTGAAGGTGATCATCACGCCACTGGCGGCAGCGAGCTGACTCAAGGCGGCAGCCAACGTGCCAGCGGGGATGTCATAGTCGATCGGTTTGGCCCAGGCAGGCGTCACCGCCAATACGGCGCCAGCAAAGCACAGGGCCCGTGCTGTGGGTTGGCCGCAAAGGCCAGAAAAGAGGGGGCGTACTTGCATGAAAGGTTTCCTGTCAGCGTTGGCAATGGGTGCGTCTGATGCGCACATGCAGGTAGAGCCGAAACAGGAATGAAAATCTGTTACCCCTCTATGCAGAAAAATTCCCCGTCATGCCGCCTGGCGCTCCAGCCTTACCCAGTAACGGGTCAGGCGGCGGACCCGAACCGGCAGTGAGGCCTCCAGGTTGGCCAGCGCGCCCTCGGTATCGTCGAGCAGAAAAGTGCCGGAGAGCCGCAGGCCGGCGATATCAGGCGAGCAGCTCAACACACCGTGGCGATAGCGGGAGAGCTCGGCTAGTACCGCATCTAGGCGCCAGTCCACGGCAACCAGCATGCCGCGCGCCCACGCAGAGCCCTGCTCTGGCGCTGGCTGCAGGGGGCCTATGGTGGTTGCGCTGAAGCTCACGGCCTGCCCTGCTTCGGCGCGCAGTGCCTGGCCGAGGCCCAGTTGCGGCCTGACCCGCACGGCATGCGCTTGCACGGCAACCCGGGTAGTGCCATCGTCCTGACGCACCGTGAATCGGGTGCCGAGCGCCTCGACACGCCCCTGCGCAGTTTGCACGCTCAGGGCGCGAGCATCTTTTGCGGTATCGACCAGAATGGCACCTTGGCGCAACACGATCAGCCGTTGCTGGGCATCGAACAGCACATCCACCCGCGTCGTGGTATCCAGCACCAGTACACTGCCATCGGCCAGCGTCAACCGCTGGCGTTGGCCGACGCCCGTGCTGTAGTCGGCTGCAAAGGGCGAAGCCCGGTAGACTGCCCAGCCTGTTGCACCGACCCCAAGCAGCACGACCAGCTGTTTGAGTACCGCCCTTCTATGCTGGCGTGCCTGCTCGATGGTGGCGGAGACCACGCCAGCGGGTGCCAGGCTCAAACGTTGTTGCAACCGCTCTACACGCTGCCAGGCTTGTGCATGCACGGGGTCGGCATCCAGCCAGGCCTGCCATTGCGCGCGGGTGGCCTGGGTGGCGCTGCTGTCATTGAGGCGAACATGCCATTCAACCGCCTGGGCCAGTACCTGGTTCATTCGCCGTCCATCAACAGGCAGTGCATCAGGCCCTTGGCCAGGTGCTTGCGCACGGTGCTGACCGACACATTGAAACGCTCGGCGGTTTTCTCATACGTCAGCCCATCCAGTTGCACAGCAAGGAATATTTGCCGTGTACGCAGCCCCAGGCCGTCGAGCATGCGGTCTATGGCCAGCAGGCTTTCCAGAATGATTGCCCGGGTTTCGGCACACGGCGCATGAACGTCCGGCCTGGACGCCAATGCTTGCAGGTACGCCTGCTCCAGGCTGCGGCGGCGATACAGGTCGATGACCAACCCGCGCGCGATGGTCGCCAGGTAATGACGCGGTTGCTGCAGCGAATGGGCGGTGCGCGCGACCATTACCCGTACGAACGTGTCCTGGGCAAGATCGGCAGCATCCGCCGAATTACTCAAACGTTGGCGCAACCAGCCACGTAGCCAACCGTTGTGATCCTGATACAGCCTGTGCAGGTGTTGATGGTGCGTCGTTTCCGTGACCGATCCGGACATCTTGTTACCCACGCGAAAACGAGAATAGGAATTCATCGCGATTGTAATGGGCTTGTATCTCGCTGGGAAGCTGTGCACCACCGCTAGCGGGTCGTTCACTTGAGTGTGAGTAACACCCAATGGGTTGCTTCGCAGCCCATCGCCGGTAAGCCAGCTCCTACGGGGATCGCATCAGGGCTGACAGGTGTTTGCCACAAGGTATGCAGCGCCTGTTAGATCGAGCGCCGCCCGCGCGGCGCATCGCGAGCTGCGCTCGCTCCTACGTTTGTTTCGGGCCAGT
>NZ_RHQO01000073.1:0-21498 GCF_003935475.1 Pseudomonas sp. p99-361
GCGGGAATAGCTCAGTTGGTAGAGCACGACCTTGCCAAGGTCGGGGTCGCGAGTTCGAGTCTCGTTTCCCGCTCCAATATGAAACGCACCAAGGAATTTTAACGTTCCTTTGGTGCGTTTTTTTTTACCTGATCAAAACCCTGGCCATGGCGATCAAGCCATGGCAGGCCCGCTAGCGATATTCGATGGTGAAGTTCAATGCGCCCTTGGCCTCGCCTGGGGTAACCGTTGCTGCGGTCTGATAATACCGGGCGCGAAGGTCCAGGCGCGTGACGCCGGGGGTAAGGCCCACCATATCCACGTACTCTTCCAGCTTAACTGGCGTGTTGTCACTACGCAGTACTTGAATGCCAATGCCAGCGGCGGTCGAGTCGGTGGTCAGGGTGAACAGGCCCAGGTCCCGGTCCACCGGCACTGAACCGTCTACGCCGTCCAGGCGCATGAACGCGCGGGCAACGCTGCCGGCCGGGTCGTCCTCGCAGTCGCTGAGTGTAATGAAGAAATCCACTGGGTTGGTTGTGCTGCCCTGGCCTGTGAAGTCGGCGATGTCGTGAGTACCGAGTTGTACCGGATTGGCGCTGACCGCGTCAGCCTTGACCGTGCACTGGGCCTGCTGGACTTGCCCGCCCAATGCAAGCCTTACGGCATCCCCGACATCACTGACCACGCCCCTGACGACTTCCTGGCTGAATGAGCTGATGCCAGCAGGGATGGGGCCTGTCTTGATCAAGGCCATGTACTTGATGATGAGATTCCTCATCACCAGCGGTGTAGGTGCCATATTTCTCTGGTTTTCACCCACATAAGGAACAGCGCCAATACCTCCGTCGTTTGCCTGGAACGTATTGCTGGCCGTGCCGTTGAGGAAACCGCCCAGTTCCAGGTACAGACCTACACCCGGGATACTGGTTTGCAGCACTTTGCCCGTCACATCCTTCCCGTCAACGGGAGGGAAGGTCCCCGGGGCTACAGGGAGTGGCGTGCCCATGTTCGCCGTCAGTGCCAAACTCCCGTCGTTGTCGCAGTTCAACGCAAAACCGGGGCCGGCTATCCCGATACTTGTCGCGGAGTAGATCTTGCTACCCACCGGGGCATCACGGGCCACCCACCTCATGCCAGAGATGTTGTGAGTGAACTGCATCGGGCCTGTGGTCGTTGGCCATTCGCATCCCAGGGCATGGGCCTGGCTTGGTAGTGTCAGCATCGTCGCAGCAGCGGCGATGCCAATGAACAAACGCGAAACAAGGGGCATGGTCGGTTCCTGTTGCAAGCGTGCGGCAGCGCGCACGGGCTGGATCATGGAGTGGGGCAGCGCAAAGTCTGCAGGCGATAGCCTTGCTCTTCTGGCATGGTTGCAGGGTCGATGCTGAACAAGCAGCGCTGTCCGGCGCGCTCGCCCCAGCGCGCTTCCAGGGTTTGCGCCTGGGCATCTGTTGCAATCAGCGCCTGGCCCGCCTGGCCCACTACGGCCAGGTGCTTGCCCTGCTTGTCATTGAGTTGGGTGCCGAAGGGCAACGGGCGGCCGTCGGCATGCTGCAGGGTCAGGATCAGGCGGTTCACCTGCTGCGCCTTGAATGCCGCCAGGGCGACCGCCCCTCGGCGGGGCACAACCTGCGTAACGCCGTTTTCGATTTCAACACCAGGGCCGAGCTGGTCGGTTTGCAGGGTGACCTGGTTGACCCTGTAGGGGCGCATGTGGGGGGCAAGAATGTAGCCACTGCTGTCGGTGCTGCCGCCAGGCACATTGTCGACACCTACGCCGGGCACATCGGGTACATGCACCAACGCCGTGGTCTCGCCCAGGTATTGCCCCAGCACGATGCCGCCGGCATGTGCCAGCACCGCGCCACTGGCATTGACCGAAACACTGCGGAAGTCGTCCGCTTCGGTGTAGCCGGCACCTACGTTCACCTTTTGCGTCTGGTAACCCATCGATACCGACGCCGTCTTGCGCTGCTGTTCGTCGTTGGCCAGCGATGCCAGGTAGCTCAGGCGGTTGTCCTGCGAGCCGCCGTTCAAGCTGGCGCGTTCGCTGAAGTGGCCGTTGCTTTCCTGCACGTCGAAACTGGCAGTCGTTGACGTGCCCCAGTCCAGCGGGATGGTGACCCCCACGCCTACGATGCGGTCGCTGCCGTTGTCGTCGCTCAACGACTGCGAGGCATACAGGTTGATGCTGACCCGGCGATACTGAGTATTGAACTGGAACTGGTACTGGCGTCGCTGGCGGTTGGTGTGCCAGTAATCGTCCTGCGACAAGGTCAGGCTCAGCGAGTTGCGGTTGTTGAACGACTGGTAGATCGAGCTTTCCAGGCGGCTGCGGCGGTTGCCCTGGTAGCGGCTGGAGGCGTTGCGCTGCTGCACGGCTTCGTCGAACTCACGATAGCCTTCGGTGGAGTAGCGGTAACCGGCAAAGCGCAGGCTGGTGCCGGTCTGGAAGGCTTTACCATAGCGCACTGAATAACTCTGCCCCTGTACCTGGCCGCCTTGCTCGCCAAGATCGGTACGGGCCTGGGTCACGTCCAGCGACACTGCGCCAAAGGTACCAAAGTCGCGGGCGATGCCAAGGTTGGCAGCGTCGTAGTACTCGCTGCCCAGTAGCCCACCATACAGGGTGGTGCCCCACTGGCCGCCACGGGCCAGGGTGGCTTGCCAGAGTGCGGGGTTGTCGATGCCGTCGGCGCCGTCATAGCGCCCAGCCACCAGGTTGTAGCGCCACACGCCTTCGCGCAGCAGGTTACTGAGGGTGGAGTAGGGCTGGATGAAGCGGCGCACCTGGCCGTCGGCTTCGGTGAGGACGATTTCCAGGTCGCCGCTGCTGCCACCAATGCCTAGATCGTTGATTTCGTATGGGCCGGGGGCAACGTAAGTGGAATAGATCGGGTAGCCGTTCTGCAGCACTTCGAGCTTGGCCCGGGTCTGGGCTACGCCGCGAATGACGGGTGCGTAGCTTTGCATCACGTCGGGCAGCATGCCCATGTCGGTGGCCAGCTGTACCCCTTTGATGGGCAGGCTGCGGAACACGTCGCCACTGCTGAATGTTTCGCCCAGGGTGAGCGTACCCCACTGCGCGGGCAGGTCGTGCTGGGCATAGGTGTTGAAATGCACCCAATCCTGGCCTTCGCCGTCGTCGCGCCAGCTCTGGCTGCTGCGCAGGCGCCAGCCGCCTAGGTTGATACCGCCATTGAGGTACAGGTCCTGGCTGCTGGAGGTGCCGGTGCGGCCGCTGAAATGCTGCGCAGAGGCCTGGTAGCTGACGAAGGCGGCATTGATGCCGTCATCCCAGCGCTCAGGTGCCACGCTGCCGGCCACATCGCGGCGCAGGGCCACTTGCGGGATGGACAACGCCAGTTGCAGCTGGCCAGGGTTGAGGTCGTAGGTGGCATCGGGCACCAGCGTAGGTAGGTCTACACAGCGCGCGTCGGTGGGCAAAGGCTCGGCCAGCGCCTGCTCACGCAGGCCCAGCTCGCGCAGCAGGCTGGCGCTCAGGCAGGGCTCCAGGCCCTTGCCGTCGCTGCCTTCACGAAACTCGATTTCATGCTTGCCTGCAGGGGCCAGGTTGACCAGCACTTCAACCTGATAGCGGCCGGGCGCCAGGGAGGCTTGAGCAGCCAGGGTGTTCAGGGCGGCTATGCTGGCGTCGCTGGATTGCCCAGGGGTTTGGCGCATGAAGTTGGGGTTGAATTGCAGGGGGTGTTCTTCAGCTCGGATTGAAGTGCTACTGACATGCAATAATACGTAACCGACAACTGATAATATCAAGGCTAAGCGACTACGCTTCGGCAATATTCGATGCCTGTTGGGGCTTGGCATATTTATACACCGTAAAGTGATTGTGGTGTGCAGGGCCATGAAAGTGGGGCTGCTGCCTTGAGAGGAGCAGGGGGGCCAAGGTATATGGATTTTCCATGACCCAATGTAGGAAAATTCCTAAAAATACCTTGGGTACTCCTCTCTGATGTCCGAGTTTTATATCGCCCTTAGAGTCGGATATCATTTTGCGTAGCGGGTTGTCGCAAGGTTTGAATTGTTAGGCGTTGTTTAGCTAGTCATACTTTCCACTTCCTCTCCGCAGGGGTTTGCCACCCATGACGGTTGTAATTCCCGGGGGGAGTGGTGATAACGGCCGGCCATTTTTTTGTTGGCGAGCTCGGTGTAGTAATAACTACGGTTTTTTCATCAACTAAATCAACCGCTTTGATCGGTGAAGGTTCAATGGTTGCTGTGACCGGAATAGGCTGTGGTTCCAATACCGTAACTTTATCTGAGAATGTTACGGATTGACGGTTTAAATCATAAGCTGAGGGAGCTTCGCTGACAGGAAGATACATTTTTTGGTTGGTAGATATGTATTTCGAACGGGCCATTGCATTGCGCCCTCCGAGACCTGGCAGGCGTTGCTTGACAAAAAAGTCTCCACCGAATCCATCCATCCGTCGTCTTCCCCACGATGCAGCGCGTTTAGTAATGATAGGTGTTTTCGCCCCCTTCGATTGCCACAACTGATAAAGAATCAAAAAGAACGTAGTACCCCCACTGGCAGTATCGTACAAAAACATCGACTCATCCGGCTCGCTCCCTGTCACAGTGTCCTTGAAACGCTTCAGAACGGTGAAACCGTCGATAAAAAGGCTGCCTGCGCCGAGCGCGAAGTGCATGGTCATGCCTACCGGCGGCAGAAGCAAGAAGCTGACTACCGCAAACGCAGCGCTCATCGCCAAGCCAAGCCAGGATCGCCAGTCGGCTATGGGCTTCACGGGTTTGGGTGGGATGTAGGGCTGCTCCATGCTGTTTCGCATGCCGTAATGGCCACTCGGGTCGTGCCAGTTGACCGGGTTGCCGCCGCAGTACACATACGGGTTGATACCCGCAGCTTCAGGCGCCGCGAGGTCCGGGCTGTGGAAGCGCATCAACCCAGGGTTGTAGGCACGGTAGCCACGCCCCAGCAGTGACCAGCCCAACGCCCGTTCGCGGGCTTCACCGTTGAAGCCGAGCAAGCCTACCAACTGGTCGTTGTCCGGTGAATCGCCGTAGGCGGTGTATGTGTTGTCGTGCAGTTCATCACTGCTGCATTCACCCAGCACGCTGTTGGCCGCGTCGGTTACGAATAGCCGGTTATCGGCGGTTTGAGCCGGGCGTTGCAAGCCCAAAGGGCGCTCGCCGGCGTACAGGTACTCGGTCAGCAGGTTTGCTTCGCGAGTGCTGCTCAACCGGTAGCCCTGGTAGCGGCGCGACACTTCCGGCTCATGCGCCTGGCGCACCCCGATCAAGTCGTTGTGGCTGTCATAGCGGTAGCGGTAAAGGGGCTGCCCGTCGCTCGCCCGCTGGACTTCACTCAGGCGGCCACGGTCGTCGTACACCAGCCGGTTGCCTTGCTCGTCGTTCAGCAGGTTGCCTTCAGCATCGGAATCGAACGCCTGGCTGGCCGGGTAGTCGGGCTGCAGGGAATGCTCCGCTCGTGTCAGCATGAAGCCGTCGTAGGTATAGAAAGCTTCGTCTGCTGCACCGTCGGCAAAATCGGTGTAGCACTCTGTAAGGTTATTCAGCTCGTCGTAGACGAAAAACTGACTCTTGATAGCGCGCCCAGCTGCGTTGTTCGGCAGGGCGGTGCCAGTGCAACGGTGTTCCTCCAGCCGGTCGAGTGCATCGTAGTTGAAGGTTTCCAGCAACAGTTGTTCGCCATCACGGATAAGTGCGCGGCTACTTAGTTGGTCATCCTCCTGCCACGTCAGTACGATGTGCTGGGTGAGGGTGGAACCATCCTGCCGGGTGAGGGTTTGTTCGCGTTTGTGCTCGCGACCTAGAAGGTCGTAAGTTTGCTCGCACACTAGCCTCTGTTTGTTGATCAAGTCCTGCGTTGTAGTTTTCCAGAGCCGCCCCAGCGTGTCGTACTCGAAGGAGGCAACCAGGTCACCTTGACGGGTCTGTATCAGTTGGCCCAGGTCGTTGTAGGCGTGGTTTACCGCAACGCCGTCACTTTCGGTGTACCCCAATGGCAAGCCTTGGAACGAGTGTCGGTAGTCGCAGTGGTAGCCCTTGGCATCCTGATCTTCCCATTGGGCTTTCAGCAGGTAGCCTTGATCGGTGTAGCTATAGCTGTGCTTGCCTTGTGCATCGCTGGCTGTACTGATGGCTGAGGTTTTGCTGTCGTAATCGAACGTTGTGCTCGGCACTGTGCCCACATCGATCTGGCTGGGCTGGGCTGAGCGGGTGGGGCGATAGTGGTAGGTGTACGTGCGCTGCGCCGTGGTGCGGCTTTCTAACAGCGAGGTGTTTTCCTTGTAGGTATAGGCTTCTTGCTGCAAACCGGCCGCCAGCGTCTTCAGGCGTTCGAGACCATCGTACTCCCGCTGCCAGGCCAGGGTGGGTTGGGCGCCTTTGCGTCGCTCGACCAGCAGTTGCTCGGCCAGCGGGTCAGCGCTGTGTAGCGCGAAACGGCTGAGCACAGCCGATTGGTCGGGCCGCTCGTTACGGGTTACCCGGCCTTCAGAATCGTAGGTGTACTGATTGACTCGGCTGACCGGCCTGCCGCTTCGGTTAAAGGTGTGTTCTTCACGGGTGCAGCGAGCCAGGCCGTCGTAGCTGAAGTCTTGGCGGCCAACGATCTGGCCTGCTTCGTCCAACCGGTATTGATAGGCCGGCTTGTCGAAGTTATTGCTTTCGGTAACCTGCTGCTGCTGACGAACCCCCGGTTTGTCTGCTGTCTCGACCCAGCGGGTAATGATGTCACCCGATTCACCAAACGGCGAAAACTCACTGTGTTGCGTCGCGCCATTGGGCAGCGTGGTCTTGCACAGTTGGCTCCAGGCATCGTATTCGAAGGTGGAGGTCAGCTCCAGGGTCTTGCCGTCGTAATAGTCAAAGGTGGTTTCTTCGCTTAGTTGGCCAAGTTCATCGTACTTGCGCCGAGCAACGATTTTACGTTGCCGCAAGGGTCTAGCGCCTGGCGGGGTATCCGTAACTTGCGTTTCGCGCTCCTCGGTCACCACCCGGCTGCAGCCATCGAAGGTGACGATGGTGCTCACGCCCGTGCTCCCGGTGGACGACTGCGAGGCCGGCCCGGCTGCGCCCTCCTCAGGATGGGTGACCAACCCGTACTGGTGGATGACCTTGCTCTCGTCCTCGCCTTGGCCGGGTGCAACAATTTCTTCCTTCAGGCGTGCGAGCGGGTCGTAGATGCGGCGAATGCTGTTGCCGGTGTCATCCTCTTCGTACACCGTTTGACCATGCAGGCCAGATGCGGCTGAACGGGTCTTTTTCTGCACCAGGTCAAAGCCGCACACGGTTTCATCGGTCCAGTATTCCAGGCCGTGCTCCTTGTCGGTGACCTTGCAGTAGCTCCACTCAACACGTGAAGTGCGGCTTTCGATGGCCCGGCGCACTGGGTTGGCGCTGTCGTCACCGTAACGGGTGGTCACCTGATAACTCGGCCGACCATGCAGGAAGGCATTGTCTGGCATGTTCAGGTAAGCCCGTTCCACGTTTAGCAGTAGCACTTCGCGCTCGTCGGGCTGTTGAACATCGAATACTTGCAGGGTTTGTTCTGCGCAAGGCGCAAGCCATTCGCTCGCCTGGCCCAGGCTGGACAGCGCCGGGTAGGCCTTGTAGGTCAACCGGCTCCGAAAAATGGGGGCGCCGCCGGGCAACCCTGGCACGGGGTAGACGGTCTTGCATTTGAGGTTGCGCACAAAACCCTGGGGGTCGGGCGGGCAGGCCCAGTTATCGCCATTTTCATCGCCTGGCTGCTTTTCGCCATCTTTGTCGTAGTAAGCGTAAGTGGTGCGTACGCCGGTGGGGGCTACCTCTTCGGTGGTGTTGCCATAATCGTCATACAGGGTGGTCGCGGTTTCCAGGCGAAGCTTGCTGGCGTCAGCACGTAATTTGTAGCGTTTGGTGATGGTCTTGGGCAGCTGGAAGTAGCGGGGTTGATCGTCGAAACTGACGCCGGCGCGTTCGTGGAACTCGGTTTCGGTTTCTTCGATATGGCCGTCTTCTTCCAATATTTGCCGGGTCAGCAGGTGATAGCGGTTGAACGTCTGGGTCTGGGTGCGGGCGACCTTGCCCGCTTTCCAGTAATGGGCAGTGACGCTGTAGCGGTAGTTAGCACTTGCCCGGTACAGGTTGTCCTCGCCGTCGTCACGCCAACTGACATTGCTGTTGCTACCTACATAGCTGTGCTCCACCTCGACGTTGTTGTCCTCATCGAAGTGCTTGTAGGTGTAGGTCGTTATCAGCGGTGGCTGATCAGCCCGGGGCTTCACTTCGTGGCTGGTTACCCGTGGCAAGACTCTTTGCGGCTGTGTATTGGGCAGTACGTGGCCCGGGTCGCCGTTCTCGCCGTAGCGAATTTCTTCTACAGCCCCCATGGGTGTGGATACTTTCGCAAGGCAGGTCAGGCCATGGGCGCGGGTATAGCCGAAGCGCCAGTTACCGCCGATGTCAGCTGGCAGTTTGACTTGGACCAAAGCCCGGTTTTTCAGCTCGAGCCTGTAGCGCAGGAACGGCAGGCCGTTAGCCCCTGCACCTGGATGCGTATCAACGGTGACCGCGCCATCGGTGTACTGCAGCTCCAGCAGCAGCGTGCCATTGTCATCGACGATCCTGGCCAGTCGGCGGCTCTCGGGAATGTAGTGGAGCGTTAACCCCTGGCCGGAAGGCGCCCGGACTTTACTCGGCAGGGCGATGGGGTTGAGCTTATCGTGCAGGGTCAGTATTTCCACCAGGCCGGACTTGTGGACCACGCGGTAGGGGCCCTTGTCTTCATCGGCGGCAGTGCCGTCATCGTAAAAATGAAAGCTGTGAATTTTCTTTTCGCGAATGGTGGGTTGCGCCCCGGTACCTGTCACCTTGTAGCTTTCCCCCGTGTGCAGGGTAAGCATGCGGGTAGCGGGCTCGTAGCGGGTCATTGCCAGTCGCCAGCCGGTGCCGAAACCTGAGTCTTCGTTGCTGAACGGGCTGTACGACAGGCGCAAGGGCAGCCCAGGGCCGGTCAGGTCGTTACCGGCCGGCACTGGCAAGTCAATGGCCAGGTTGTACTGGCCCGTACGTTGGTCGACATTGTTTTGCACGAAACTCTGGAAGTTGCTGGCGTTGCTGTGTACCCCGGGAGTGTCAGCCATGATCAGATGCTCCGCGGGGCGATGGTGACCACGATGCAGGTAAGATCTCCTTGCTTGATCGGGTCACCTTTACCAATTACTCGGAAGCCTCGGCTTGGCACATTGTTGTCCAGGCCGCTGTTGGTCAGGTAGCCCGGTTTTTCCGGGCGGCCCGCGTAGGTCCAGATCTTGTCGATGCCCATTTTTTCCAGCGAAGCATTGGCGCGGCTGGTATCGAGCTCAACCCAGGAACTGTCGAGCTTTTCACAGCGCTCATTATCAGTCAGCAGAAACGTCGATTTGATCGGCACGTTTCGAATGCGGATGGAGTGAGGCTCCCTGGCTTCTGACGGGCACTTTTTTTTGGGGAGCAGTTTCACGGTAGTGCCGCTGCCCGCTTCCGGCAGCTCGAACCCGCAAGCAGGTTCGGTGTTGTTGTCCACGGTTTGGTAGAGGGAGAGAAGGGGGGTGGGATCCGCCAGGTTCGAACGGGTGGTATCGGCTGCATCGGCGGCCACACTGCTTAACAACAACGGCATCGTCAGCATCGCCTGTATAAGGGCCGACGGAAGAGTGGGGCGGCGGTCATTGAGTTGATTCATTTTTCAAAGCTCCCTGTTCAGGGTGTATGAACAGATAAAAGAAGACAGGTGTTTGCATTGCAGGGCCAAACAAGGCGTTTTGTCTGTCTGGAGCTTATTGAACTCGCCGCACCGCCGCACCTGGCAGAATTAACAGGTGCGCCGGGATAATCAGTGGAGGCTTCAAGGGCATACCTGTTTTTTTGTTTTGTCACCTGGCAGATTTATCAGGTCTGGGTTTTGCCCGCGTACCTTGTGCCACCTGTTATTTCTGTCAGTAGCCAATTGCAGCGGTGCGCCGTGAAACTAAGGGCATCTTCAACCCACCAGGAGAATGTTCATGGTGATGCGACGCCCATTCGAAGGCGGGGTCGATCAGCCCCAGTTAAACCCCGCTCCTGAAATCCCGGCGCAAAACGCATGGGGGGAAATTGATGTAAAAAACCTGAATGGCAACGATTTGGAGTTTCTTATCAAGGACGCGGATATCCGGTTCGGTCAGAGCATATATCCGGTCTGGCGCGGGATCGCCGCAGACGGTACGCCGTTTGATAAACTTGATGCCGTGGTCGAGGTGCCCGCGGACTACGACACTACAAGAACCATGACCGCCAAGGTGGGCTACCGGTTTGTCCAGCCTTACGACGGTGGGTGGGCATTTTTATCCTACAAGGTTCAAAACGCAGATGAGGCCACGCCGGATTCAATGCGTGTCTTTTGTTACCTGGGTTTGCGCGACCGTGGTGGGGTTGCCGAAACATTGGCGGTGGCGCAGGCGCGGGAGTCGCATGATCGTGTAATTGTCCTTTCAGACCTTGAGTCTGAAGGCGTGCGCCTGCTGGCGCCAAGCTACCGGGCCATGCAGGTCGGCGACAGCATCGAGCTGGTGGCGCGCAAGTTCAACGCTGCAGGGGACGAAATTACGCCACCGGCAACTGAGCGACATGAAGTGACCGAGGCCAATGTCGGTGAGCCGCTGCAATGGCAGATCGCCAAGTCAGACTTCAGCCGCGTGCGCAATGGCCGGGTAGCGTTTCAATACACGATTACGCTGTCCGCTAACGACGAAAAAGTGCCATCCCCTGTGCAGGAAATGACTGTAACAGAGGCGCCCAGCCCGGCTGACTTGTTGCCTGCTGCCACTATCGATGGCTTCACGGGGGTGCCGCTTGACCCTGGTATGTTCCCCGATGGCTTGATCGTTCGGGTGCCTACAGCGCCAAGTGTTCAAGTAGGTGACCACTATTTGCTGCACTGGAAAAGCCCCCAGGCGCTCGAGCCTGAAGTGCAGTTTGCGCGCATGGATGCGAGCAGCCTGCAAAGCGATGAGACCGTATTCCGGGTTGACCCGGCTTTGCTTGAACCGGGTGATCATAAAGTGTTCTACCAGGTTGCCCGCGCGGGGCACGCGTTGACTTCGCATAGCCTGGACGTCGCGTTTGAAACAGCACGCACCCTTGCAGCGCCACGTATCGAGCGCGCAGAAGAGGACGGCCTCGGCAGGCAAAAGCTGTTGGCGGACAGCGCGATTCTTGGGGCCTATGTAACGGTACCGGATGTGCCCCTGCGCCCAGGCGAACGCTTTGAGGTTCACTGGGATGGTTATGAGCACAACGGCAAGCAAGTGGTCGACACACCGGAGGTAGGTGACGGCCGCAAGTTCAAGATCGACCCTGGTGTAGTCGCCGCGAACATGCATCAGCCTGGCGATGACCACAGCAGGCGTTTCAAGGTGTTCTACCACATCGTCGATGAAAACGGTGTGCGCTCGGCACCCTCTGATGCGGTGGACTTGCGTGTCCAGCCGCTGGTCATCGACAACAACGTCAAATGCGATCAAGCCCAGGCCAACGGTGAACTTTGGCGGAGCAAACTCTCGGCCAACGGTGCAATGCTTGAGGTGTATGGGGTGCTGCTCTGGCCTTTCGCGGCAACCGGTCAACTGTTCACGCTGGCCATTCAAAGCGGCGCCGTATTACGTGATAGAGCGCCGGTCACTGCCGGCGAACTCAGCAATGCGCGCATACAACAGTGGTTAAGTGTTGCGACTTATAACGGGCTGGAAGAAGACAAACAGTACACCGTTTATGGGGAAGTCAGTTTCGATCAGGGCGATAGTTGGCACAAGCTTCGCCCGCTGCTCCTGATTCCCAAGCACTCTAAATAAATGGCCAGTGCAACTGGCCGCGCTGGCCAAGTTTAGGGGCGGCGTGCCGTTGCGCTGATTAACGCGTGTCACATGGAGTTGGATATAAATGAACAGTAAAGCACCTGTGCGGGCTCAAGCCGTGGGTATTCAATCGCTTGAAGAATTTCTGCGTAAAATGGAACAGGGCGCGCAAACCGTCAAGTGGGATGCGCTGCTGGTGTTTGACAGGGCGGCGACCAATGCCCTGCTGACGCAAGAGTACATTGACCGTATCGATATCGAGGAAGCATTTTTCCCCAAGCTGAAGGACGATGTGGTTGACTCAGGTAACGGTATCAAACATGTTCTGAATGGCCTGGTACTCGACAAGCCTCGGCTGTCTTTCGAGAACGCAACTATCGCGTCTTCCAAGGGTAAGTTGCAGATGCGCCTGGTGGGCGGAAAGCATCTTGAAGTGATTGACACGCCTCACGCTGGCCAGATGGTCAGGAGCGTAACCGCCTTGGTTATCTATAATGCCGCTACCCGCGGCATACTGGACATGGACATTGACCTGAGGGCAGTACAAGGTTCCGTCAATGATAGCGGCAAGGTATTGCTTGACTTGAAGGACGGCACGGAACATGTCTTCAGTGGAGGGGCGACTGGGCCTGAGAGGATACGGTTGGGTGTTTATTTCAAGGGACAATTGGACAGTTGGAGTAAGGAGATTACGCAGTTCCCGCTCAGCGAGATGGTGGTTGATGCTAACTCGCCTATAAACCCAGGGGTTTTTGGTATTCGCACTCACGCGGCGCCGGGAGGCGCCTTGCTCGGCTCCGAGAATTTTGGTGAAGGCGCGGTGGTTGTGTTTGTTGCCATGCAAGGCAGTAAGCCTGGTGATTACCCCCATGACGATAGCGCATTGCTGTACATGTTGCCCGCTGCGGTAGAGCCGTATACGAGTAACCTGGTACTCTCGCAGAAATTTATGGCTAATCAAGCCATTAAGCGTGGCTTGGATCAATTTGAATGGATAAGTGGTAAATTCGACGTTAGAGAGCTGCCCGGCGAGCGCTATGAACTGGTTGCGAATGGACAGACTACTCACTGGATAAGTTACGAATATTATGATGAGGGTCATGGAGGAACGCTGCAGCCTTGGCGCTGGAAGCTGTCGGTTAATGGAGTTCACGTTCCGCTGTTTTCTCCGGGCGATAAATTTGTATTCGAGGGTAGATCGCTTAAGGCGCACTGGCGCACTGAAGTTGTGGCAGGAACTGTGGTGTATTTTATTCAGACCGGAGATTCGGCAGGGCGTACTATAAATCTAGATATTAATGCGATTGTATCAATTGATGCTAGTTATAAGTTTGTGGTTGATGATGCCGAGGTTAAGCCGGTCCTAAAATTTGTGATGGATGATATAAAGGTTAATACGAAAATCGACATCCAAGATGATTTCGGTTCTGGCGACGCGGCTTCGGCCGCCAGGAACAATTCCGCAAACATTGTAGTTGGGTTAGAAACCAAACTGAAATCGGAATTCGAGGCAAAAGCCAGCGAACTCATGGATATGACGTTTGAAATCGACGCCTTACGCCTCAATAATTTGCTCTTCCGGGGCGAGAACGTTGTCGAACCGCGCGACGTGTCCCTGCCGACCGACCTGACCCTGCTGGGCAAATTGGCGCCCAAGCGCACCACGATGGTGATAAGCCCTTCGGAGCCGATCGTGGCAAGGGGTGGGGTCATCGAATTCAGCGTTTCGCCTGCGGCGGCCAGTGTCAACTGGACCGTGAGTAACCTCCCTGGCGAAACCGGCGACACAGGGTCGTTCAAAGACCCCTCGGTAGGGCGGTATACGGCCCCCTCCGATGACGCGTTGCTGAGAGAAGGACAACGCCGGTTGATCGTAACGGCCACCAGTGGGGAGCTGGTCAGCAAAGCACTGGTTAGTGTTGTACCAAACCACATCACGGTCAGCCCCTTGGTGGCGGTGGTGGGTGTAGGCAGATCCTTTGCGGTGTCCGCGGGTACTCCCGACGGTGCTGCAGTGACATGGGATACTCCCGAGCTGGGCACAGTCGCCCCGGATGACGATCCGCTGAACCCCGGGGGTTACAAATATACCGCACCGTTAGAACTGCCAATTGGCGACGGGACCAAGCCGGAGCACTACGGCGAGCTGCGCTTGGACGAGGTCACCGTTCGATCTGTGGGAGGCCACTCGGCGAAGATTGACATGCTGGTCGTTGGCTCCAAGAGCTCCAATTACTGGATGGAGCCAGAAGTCAGAGACGATGGCAAGGTGGCGCTTCCGTTCTACAAGTTGGACAAACATAAGCAGAAGGTCAAGGTTCCTGAGCCAATCGAATGGACTGTGCTTCGCGGCGGTGGGTCCGTCGACCAGGATACCCAAGTGTACACGCCTGGCAACGATGGGAACGACCAGTACGCAATCATATCGGCTTTCCATGTCAACGATGATTGGTTCGACACCCACGACTACGTTATCTTGCCACTGCCGTTCGTCCCAGGGCCTGCTTACACCAATATCCTTAATGGCGTCAAGACTTCCCATGGTCTGGAGGAGGTGTGAGATGGAACGTAGGCTTGCTTCGCCGGAAGAACAGAAAACCTCTGTACGGCAAGATTGGGGGGGCGTGCTTGCCCTGGACCGCAGCTTGCTTGACCTGGTACTTCGTGAACAATACCTGGAAGCACTCGGTAACTTCGGTGCGATGGACCCTATCCATCTCGAGGCTTACCTCGATGAGGGCCAGCGAATCGGCGTTACCCTGCAAGGGCTGGTGCTGGGGGTGCCCCAAGTCAGCTTTGAACATGCAACAGGGGTCGGCTCGGGCCTGACGCTGCGGATGAACATTATCGCCGGGGAGTACATGCGGGTCTTGGGGCTTCCTGGCAGACCCAAGCGCGTGGTGGAAAGCTTTACCCTTACCGAAGCCATGGGCTATCGGGTCGAAGCGCCGCTGGAAGTGCGGGTCGGCCGACCCAAGGGGAGCCGGCATACCCAACTGCAACTGAACCTTGCCAGCGCGGACAGCTACTCTACCAACCTTGGGCCAACCCCCTATGCCCAGGCCATGCTTGGCCGGCGCCTGCAGCAATCGATCAGCTATATGCGGGCTTACCAGCACACCTATTCCCTGGGCAGTTTCGTCATGGACGACTACTACCCGCTGAGCCCGGAGCAGTTCATGGTCAATACCATGGCCGCACCTTGGGGGCAAAGCGAAGGCAGCCCTCGGTACGGGGACGGTGCTGTGCTGGTTTTCATGAAGTTGGGCATCGACTTGCGCCCAGGCGGCCAGCTACCCCCAGGCACCGACTTCCCTTACCCGATCGCCGAGGGTGCGAGCGATCTGCCGGGTACGCTGATCCTTGTACCGGACATTGCGGAGCTGGGGGCGGGGGAGGTAAAGGATGTGCTGAGTACCTTCAGCCTGCCCAGTGGCCATGAGTTCGTGATGCGGGCATCAAGCTCAGACGCAGATCTTGTCTTGACCGGAAACTGGCAAAAAAAAGCGGGCGCGTTAGCGGTCGAGCCTGCCTTCGCGAATGTGGTAACTGGACAGCCCATCGCGTTCACTGCTGATGGCGCAACGGGCCAGGTACTGTGGTCGGCCACCAACCTGATGCGCCCCAAGGCGGTTGGCACATTCAATGGTGCCAGCTACAGCCCAACCCCTGCAGACAGGTTTGTGCAGGACCAGCAGATGGTGCTGGTAACCGCGACTTCGCCTGATGGCCCTGATCCGGTGCTTAGCCACGCGTTGGTAGTGGAAAGCGCCCGTACGGTACATGTAGCACCGCGTGTTGCCACGTGGGTGACAGGGGACGCCCCGATCGAGCTCCGCGCCTCTAGTGCCGACGGCGGTAGCCTGCAGTGGAGCCTGGTCGAGGCGGTGCTTCTGTCCAACGGCACTAATCGGGTTCAACCGCTCGATCAGCCGCTAGGGGAGCTGGACGACAAAGGTAATGGTCGGGCCATTTTCACGCCCTATCCGCCTAGCAGCGGCCGCGATTTCGAGGTCCAGCGGATCCGTTGCACCAACCGGCTTACCGGGGATAGCGCCGAAGGTGCGGTGGTAGTGATTGGCTGGGAGGCGGACCTTAACGTGGTTCCGTTTCACGTCGCACAGGGGCTGTCGATGCAGCCTACACCGTTCACGATAATGTCTCGGGAGTTCGAGCAAAACCTCGGTCGCGCTGTGACCTGGACGGTACATGGGGAAGGTGAATTCCACGACAGCGTATACATCCCCCCGCAAAGCCCGCAGTGGCCGATTGCGGTGGTGACTGGGTTTGACGGCATTGAGCGCACCGGCTACGCCATCGTGGAGTTCAGCCAAAGCCGGCAGGACAAAATAGCCGGTCTATTGTCATGGGAGACCATTGCCAATTTCGAACTTAGAGCCATCGGTGCACCGCAGTGCTACGCCAATGGTTGGCAGCAAGTCGAAGTCGAGGTGACCGTTGCTGCTGCCGATGATAGCAATGGTAACCCGGTCGAGATCTCCGACGCCGATCTGGCCACGTTGAAGTTCTTGAATGTCGATAGCAACAACGATCTGCCGTTCCTGGCGCCGCTGGAGGAAGCCTTGGCTGCCGGAGATGATGACGCGCCAGACTGGGCGGTCAACAGGGTTGCCAACGATATCCAGCGTCAACCTGGATTGCAAGTTGGAGGTAGCGCGCCTTTGCGGGCCAGAAATCGCCGGTTTTTCCTGCATTCACGTAAGCCGGGGGTGATCGGGGTGATTGCCTCGATACAGAACACCCTGACAGGGAAAGTGGTTACGTCTGAAAACCTTGGCGAAAAGGGTAAACTGGAATTGCGCGGGCAGGACATTCCGTCCTTTACCCAGGAGCTGTACTCTTTCAAGCGCACGCGTGTGGCGGGGGATACGTCACCGTCTGAAGGGGATGAGTTCGCTTACATCGACACCAGTACAGACAACTGGTTGCTTGAGCACGTTATCAAAGAAGGCCGGATAACCAAGTTTGCACGACTCTTTATCAAGGATACCGATAGAAAATCGGCTGTGCGTTGGTCGTGGCAGCCGGGCTCGTCTACCCCCCCTGTCCAAGACGACGACTTTGTCAGCTTTACCGGGTTCTCATTCGAGTCGAGTAATGGCCAGATAAAGGACGAACTGTTGTTCGACGGGCTGCTCTACCGCATGGCCAAGAATCGGGCCTATGCATTGCCAGATAGGGTGCTAGGCGCAAAGCCGGGTGCCGGGCAATTGATGATCACCCTGCAGCGGGATTCAGGGTTTGTGCTGTCCTGTGGTCTTGAAGATCCAGGTTATCGCAAGGCATTGGAACGGGACTTGGAGTTTACCCTGCTGGATGTGGAGGGTAATACGCATCCATTGAAGTTTACGTTTGCCGTCACGGCGGAAGAAGAAAGGGCGGGCATTACCCATCGCGACGTCCTGAAACTCTCGATTCGTTGAGCAATGGCTCACCTCAGCGCACATGGGCACTGGGGTGAGCTGCGACACAACCTCCTTCGGATGATTAATAATATGGCTATTGAAACAGTAGTTCATTCCAATGCATTCAATGCATCGGGTTTTGTCCAAAATGCGGTCGATCCGCGCACTGGCCAGTATGCGATGAGTATCAACCTGCCCGCCCTTGTCGGTAACTATCAAGCTGGCCCAGACCTGCCGATTCGCCTGGTATTCAATCCATTCAGCGACAAAAATACTGGCTTTGGCCAGGGTTGGTATATCGAACTTACCCAATACATTCCGACAACTCGCATGTTGCGGCTTCATACCGGCGAAAGTTTCCGGGTGACTGGGTCTGGCAACGAGCCAGGCATTAAAGAAAGAAAGCTCGAAACGTTCCGCTTTTTCGAGGAAAGTGTAGAAGGCAAGAAACAGTATCGTGTGGTTCACAAATCCCACATGGAAGAAATCCTGAGCGAGTACGGTACCAGGGATAATCTAGTTGCATTGCCTTCAGAAGTTCGCGCGGCATCGGGCCATCGTATCCTGTTGAAGTATGACAATAATCAACGGCTGGAGCGGATTATCGACGGCACGGACCTGGTATTGCTGGAAATCAGCTATGGCAGCACGGTAAACCTCAAATTGCATCCCTATGCCAATGATGGCAAGCCGGTCGCAGAGTACAAGCTCGGCCTGGTCGATGGGGAGTTGCGCCAAGTTGACTTGCCAGGTGAGGCTGGTGGCAACTGGCGTTTTGAATACACCCTCGCCAATGGGCTGACTTGCCTGGCCAAGGTTTCGACACCCTACGGTAGTGTGGAAGATATTCGCTATGGGGAGAATGGCGATACCGGCCACCTGCTGCCAGGGGGAGGGACGCGGGCAGCGATACCGCGGGTAACCTCTCATGCAGTCAACCCTGGCGCCGCCCAGCCGTCGATGAAAACCACCTACACCTATACCATCTTGCATGAGGGGATTCAGGCCCCGCACAATTTTGTAGGTAATGGCAGCGATGTCACTTGGCGTGACGATGGCGAAGACAACCTTTATCGCGCCAGGTCCAATTACCGGTATGCAAGTACGGCCCACCAATGGGGCAAGGGCGCGGATGGCACGGATCAGGTGTTGCGTACCACCGAGCGTATTTACAACCGTTTCCACTTGCAGGTGAGTGAGGTCGTTGTGCAAGGCAAGAACCAACTCGCCAGCACCACCACGTACCACGGTAATCCGGCAACTGAATTCGACAATCAGCCGAGCAACTTCCAGCTACCGCTGGAACAACGCAGCAGATGGTCAGTGCAGGGGGATGCCTCTCGGGTACGCGAGGAGCCTGCCACCAGAACCGAGTATGACCTGCATGGCAATCTGATCGCTCAGACCTTGCCCACCGGGCAGCGTACCGTTACCGAGTACTACCCGGCCGAAGATGATCCGGACGGTTTCGTGCGCAACCCGAAGAGCGTGACGCAATACCCTGCAGAGGATGGCGACGAGCCTGCACCGATATTGCGGCGACACTTCGAGTTTGAAGCGCTCCCCCGCGTGGTCTACCCGGCTGGCTCCGCCAAACTGCCCGCGTCCGATTGGTTGGTGCTGACGCAGGAAAGCCTGTTGGAAGTGGTTGACGGGGTAGAGCAGGCGCCTTTGCAGGTCACTACCACGCGCCCGGTCAATGTTGCCACCGACCTGCTGCGCCATGGGCGCCCGTTGCTGCAAACCTTGACCATGGGCGGTAAAAGCACCAATACCGCTTTTACTTACAGCACGGATGACCTTGATGGGCACCCTGTATTGGTGACCGAGCAGCAGGTGACGGGTTTCGATAATGGCGAGATCGACCCAGTGACCGGCCTGCCGCGCAATGTTTGCAAGGTAATCACGCTGAAGGATTCGATACTGATTGGCGAGCCCATTCTGAATCGCGATGACAACGATATTGAGATCGAGTACGCCTACGACGCTCTGCGCCGTGTGATTCGGGAAACAGTGTCGCCCAATGACGATAAGTACAAGGCGTCCCGTACCTACGCATATGGGCTTGTGAGCGGGGCCGGTGGCCAGGCATTGCAAAGCCGAGTGGATGTTAAAGGGGTTGCTGTCCGCTCGTACATCGATGGCCTGGGGCGAGTGGCCAGGGAGGAGCGTCATGATGCCGACGTCGACGGTGGGGATGCCCTTCTGCGCCAGGTCTTCCGCCCGATTAATGCGTTTACCTACGATGAGCTTGACCAGTTGACCGAAGCAGTCGAATACGATTGGAAAGGCGCCGAGCAAATGCCGTTGGCGACCCGGTATGAATACGACGACTGGGGGCAGCAGCGGTGCGAAATCGGTCCGGATGGAGTCAAGCGGTACCAAGAGCAAGACCTGATCGGGTCTAACCCTTTCGGTGCGGATCCCAATGGCAACCTGCCTACCCAGACCGTGTGGAGTGAGTCTGCCGATGGCACAATGAGCCTGGGCAAAACCACCACCTGGCTGAATTTGTTTGAGCAACCTGCCCTGGTTCGGCGATTCGACCTGGCGAACAAGCTGTATGCCAAACATGAGTATTTCTATGACGGGCTGGGGCGAAATGTGCGCGAAATCGATGCACGCGACACCACCACCCGCTCCAGTTATGACGTGTTCGGCCGTTTGGTGGACCAGACCCTGGCAGACAGGTCTGTGGTGCATCGCGACTATGCCGTGCACAGCAGTGAAGACCTGCCGATCAGTATCAGCGTCGGTGGCATCATGTTGGGTGAGCAGGTTTTCGACGGCCTCAACCGAATGATTACCTCCATTACCGGGGGGCGGGCGCGCCACATGCAGTACGAGCCAGGCCAGACCAAACCAAGCAAAGTGAAGACGGCCGCCGGCAATGTCATTGAGTACCAGTACCTTCCGCAGTTGGGTGAGGAGCCTCAAGTGCGGCGCATTCCAGGCCGCCAGGCGGATTATGAATTCGACCCGCATAACGCGCGGCTCACCTGGTGTAAAGAGGAGGGCGAAGAGCTTGCCCGCACCTATTTCAGTACAGGCCAGATCAAGCAGGAAACCCGCAGGATCGGAAACGAGACCTGGTCAATGGAATATGGCACCAGCCTGTTGGGGCGCCAGTTGTTCTATAAAGATGTTCTCGGTCAGACGCAGACTTATGCCTACTACGCCAGTGGCCTGCTGGAGCAGACTGCGCTGGGGTCTACCAGCAGCCGGTTCTTCTACGATGGGCTGAGCAATACCCAATGCATTCTCACGCTCGACGGTACACAAGGGTTGGCCACGGAACTTGAGTATGACCACCAGGGGCGGGAGTGCCTGCGCAGATTCGTGTTCCTGAATACCGTGGTCGAGGCACCGATCGAAGGTTTCCAGTTTGCCAATGATGGTGTGCAGGCGCTGGTGGACACAGCGGGGCTGCTGGTGCAAGGGATTCAGGAGCTGGAGCAGGAATACAGCCTGCTTGACCAGATCACGTTCAAACGCCTGTCCGAAAATGGTAGTGCCTTGCGTGAGGAGAGTTACAGATATGACCGGCGTGGTCGCCTCGAGGAGTATGCCTGTGACGGATTGCTTTCCCACAGCCCGAAAGACCCGGCTGGTAAAACCATTCGTCAGCAGTACTTCAATTTTGATGCGCTCGACAATATCACCTGGGTACTGACTGATTTCGAAGAAGAGGACGGTAGTAAAGACTCAAATGAGGCCACGTACCTGTTTGAAAATGACGACCCTGCCCAGCTGACGGGTGTGACTAACACGCATGCAGACTATGCCGACTTCACCCTGGAATATGATGAGGACGGCAACATGAAGGTCGATGACAGGGGCAAGGTGTTGACGTATGACGCCTTGGGGCGTCTGAACAGCTACGATGGTGGCGGTTACAGCTACGACCCTCTGGACAGGCTGTCAGGCCAGGAGGCATGAAGCAGCTGCTGTGAAGATCGGGGTGTAGAGCTAATGTCGAGCAGTCAAGCGCTTGAGACTCCTTTGCAGCCGATCGCCGGCAAGCCGGGCTTCCACAGGAGCAGGGCAGACCTCAAGTTTTGCCCGGCCCCTGTGGGAGATTCTATGGTTTCTGGCAAGGATAGCTGCATATCGTGTGGTAACCACCTGTCAGCCCTGATGCGATCCCTTTGGGAGATTCTATGGTTCCTGGCAAGGGTAGCCGGAGCATCTTCAGCGCCTGTGAGATCGAGCGCCGCCCGCGCGGC
>NZ_RHQO01000074.1:0-21159 GCF_003935475.1 Pseudomonas sp. p99-361
GAGCGAGCGCAGCTCGCGATTGCGCCGCGCGGGCGGCGCTCGATCTCACAGGCGCTGCATATCTTCTGACAAACACCTGCCAGCCCTGATGCGATCTCTGTGTGTGTGTGGCTTGCCGGCGATGGGCGGCAAAGCCGCCCCGGCGATATCAGCCGCGCTCAGGCTGGAAGCGCACCACAAAGCCCTTCAGGCTGTTCTGGCGGTTGACCGCATCGCGTACGCGCTCGGCCTCGGCGCGCTCGATCAATGGCCCCACATACACCCGGTTCATGCCGCCGGCCGAACGGATATAGGCGTTGTAACCCTGACTACGCAAGGTTTGCTGCAGTTTCTCGGCACCGGCGCGGTTGGACAGGCTGGCCAGCTGGATCGACCAGCTGACCGGCAGCCCGTTGACGTCGATCTTCGATGGCGCAGCCTGGGCCGGCGTCGCTGCAGGTTTGGTTTCGACCTTGGCCGCCGGTGCGGCGGCCTGCGGCTTGGCCGGCTGGGCCTGTGCCTGGGTCTGCGGCGATGCCGTGATCGGCTGGCTGGGCGTGCTGGCAGGGGCAGTCGACTCGTCGACCACCACCGGCGCCGACTGCGGTGCTTCAGGAACTTCCTGCGGCTGCGGCACGGTCACCGGGTCTACCTTCACTTCCGGCAGGCTGGGCATGGCAGGTGCCTGCGGGGCTTCGACGCGCACCTGGCGCATCTCATCCTCGCGGGTGAACAGCATCGGCAGGAAGATCACCGCCAGTGCCACCAGCACCAGCGCACCGACCATGCGCTGTTTCATCCCTTTATCCAGCACTGCCATCTACTCAACCCTCCTGGGCATGCCGCTCCAGCCACGCCAGGGCCTGGGCGACACAGAAAAACGAACCGAACAGCACGATCTGGTCATCTGCCGTTGCCTGCGCGCATTGCCCTTCGAGGGCCGCGTCGACTCCGGCATAAGACTTCACCGCCGCGCCAAGGTTCGTCAAGGCGTCGGCCAACTCGGCAGCCGGCCGGCTGCGCGGGGTGTCCAGCGGGGCCACGGCCCAGTCATCGATCAGTCCGTGCAGCGGCGCGACCACGCCTGCCAGGTCCTTGTCGGCGAGCAGGCCGAATACCGCCAGCCGGCGCCCCTTCAGCGGCCGGCTCGCCAGGCGCCGGGCCAGGTACTGCGCCGCATGCGGGTTGTGCCCGACATCCAGCAGCAGCTCCACCGGCCGGCCCTGCCAGACCAGCTGGCGACGGTCTAGACGCCCGGTAATCCGGGTATCCAGCAACGCCTGGCGCACCTGCGCGGCATCCCACGGCAGGCCCATCAACAGGTACGCCTGCAGGGCCAGCGCGGCGTTTTCCATCGGCAGGTCGAGCAACGGCAGGCCGTTCAGCTCAACGGGCGCGCCATCGGCTGCAGTGCCACGCCAGTTCCAGCCGTTTTCGGCGCTTGCCAGGTCGAAGTCACGGCCGCGCAGGAACAATGGCGCTGCCAGTTCGGCGGCTTTGTCCAGCAGCGGTTGTGGCGGGTCTAGATCGCCGCACAGGGCCGGTTTGCCCGGGCGGAAGATACCGGCCTTTTCAAAGGCCACCTGCTCGCGGGTGTCGCCCAGGTAATCGACATGGTCAACGCCGATACTGGTCACCAGGGCCAGGTCGGCGTCCACCACGTTCACGGTGTCCAGGCGCCCGCCAAGACCCACTTCCAGCACCACGGCATCGAGCTGCGACTGGTGGAACAACCAGAACGCAGCCAGCGTGCCCATCTCGAAGTAGGTCAGGGAAATATCGCCCCGCGCCGCCTCCACGGCGGCGAAGGCTTCGCACAGGCGCTCATCGCTGGCCTCCAGGCCATCGATCAGCACCCGCTCGTTGTAGCGCAACAAGTGCGGCGAGCTGTACACGCCGACCTTGAGCCCCTGGGCGCGCAGCAACGAGGCCACGAAGGCGCAGGTCGAACCCTTGCCGTTGGTGCCGGTCACGGTCACCACGCGGGGCGCCAGCTTACCCAGCGCCAGCCGGGCAAGTACCTGCTGCGACCGCTCCAGGCCCATGTCGATGGCCGAGGGGTGCAACTGCTCGAGGTAGGCGAGCCATTCGCCCAGGGATCGTTGTTTCATCACGCGACGGCAGCCGCCTCACGCGCTTGCTCGGGGGTTTCCTGGCCAGTCATCTGCGCCAGCAGGCGAGCCAGGCGCGGGCGCAGTTCGCCACGGGAGATGATCAGGTCGATGGCGCCGTGCTCCAGCAGGAACTCGCTACGCTGGAAGCCTTCCGGCAGCTTTTCGCGTACGGTCTGTTCGATCACGCGCGGGCCGGCGAAGCCGATCAGCGCCTTCGGTTCGCCGACGATGACGTCGCCGAGCATGGCCAGGCTGGCGGACACACCGCCGTAGACCGGGTCGGTCAGCACCGAGATGAACGGAATGCCTTCTTCGCGCAGGCGCGCCAGCACCGCCGAGGTCTTGGCCATCTGCATCAGCGAGATCAGCGCCTCTTGCATGCGCGCACCGCCGGAAGCGGAGAAGCAGACCATTGGGCAACGGTGCTCCAGGGCGTAGTTGGCAGCGCGGACGAAGCGCTCACCGACGATGGCGCCCATGGAACCGCCCATGAACGAGAACTCGAAGGCACTGACCACGATCGGCATGCCCATCAGGGTACCGCTCATGGAGATCAGCGCGTCTTTTTCGCCGGTCTGCTTCTGCGCGCCGGTGAGGCGGTCCTTGTACTTCTTGCCATCGCGGAATTTCAGGCGGTCGACCGGCTCGAGGTCGGCACCCAGTTCGGCACGGCCTTCGGCGTCGAGGAAGATGTCGATGCGCGCGCGTGCACCGATGCGCATGTGATGGTTGCACTTGGGGCAGACATCGAGGGTTTTTTCCAGCTCCGGACGATACAGCACGGCCTCGCAGGACGGGCACTTGTGCCACAGGCCTTCAGGCACCGAGCTCTTTTTCACCTCGGAACGCATGATCGAAGGGATCAGTTTGTCGACTAACCAGTTGCTCATGCTTTTTTTCTCCAGTATTGGCAGGCGGGGCCGTTATCGTCGGCCTGCCCTGCCCTTGAGCTCAAAATCTGTTACGAAACGATGATGGACCGGCCGCCGGGCTTCCAGCGCGCCACTCCACCGCTAATGCGTTGTGTTGCCGCCACCATGGGTGCGGCTGCCCGGCAGGGCTGCGAATGCTATGGACGATGGCGCGCAGCCAGCCGTCACATCTGCCATCACGCCTGCCTCACCGCCTGCATGAAGGCTTCGATCTTCGCGGCGTCCTTGATGCCCTTGGCCTGCTCGACCCCACCGCTGACATCAACCGCATAGGGCCGTACCTGGGCGATGGCCTGGCCGACGTTGGCCGCCGAAAGCCCACCGGCAAGAATGATCGGTTTGCTCAGCCGCGCCGGTACCAGGGACCAGTCGAACGCCTCGCCGGTTCCCCCAGGCACACCCGCCACATAGGTATCGAGCAGAATGCCGCGAGCGCCGGCATAGCGCTGGCAGGCTGCCTCGAGGTCATCGCCCGGGCGCACCCGCAGGGCTTTGATCCAGGGGCGGTGGTAGCCCTCGCAGTCCTCCGGGGCTTCATCGCCGTGGAACTGTAGCAGGTCCAGCGGAACCACTTCGAGGATCTCGTTCAATTCGCACCGCGAGGCATTGACGAACAGCCCTACCGTGGTCACGAACGGCGGCAGTTCAGCAATGATTGCCCGCGCCTGGCGCACGTCCACTGCGCGTGGGCTTTTGGCATAAAAGACGAAACCGATGGCATCGGCCCCGGCCTCGACAGCAGCCAACGCGTCTTCAATGCGGGTAATCCCGCAGATCTTGCTGCGAACATAGCTCATGAAACGCGAACCCTGATGATAACGGTCAAAGGCCGGATGTTAGCAAATGGCTTTTCGCCCGTCAGTCCGCCAACCCTTCATAACCGCTTAAAAAGTGTGGGCCAATGTAACGCCTGGGCAGGGTGAATGTGTCGGGGTACTCCACCTGCACCAGGTACAGCCCATAGGGATGGGCGGTTACCCCGCCTTCGCGGCGGTCACGCCCTTCCAGCACCTCACGCGCCCAGCTCACCGGGCGTTCGCCGCTACCGATGGCCATCAACACGCCGGCAATGTTGCGCACCATGTGGTGCAGGAAGGCGGTGGCGCGCACGTCCAGCACGATCATCTGGCCATGGCGGGTAACCCGCAGGTGGTAGATATGCTTGACCGGCGACTTGGCCTGGCACTGGCTGGCGCGGAAGGCGCTGAAATCGTGGGTGCCGAGCAGCGACTGTGCGGCCTGGGCCATACGCTCGACGTCGAGCGGGCGGTGGTTCCAGGTCACCTCCTCGGCCAGGTGCGCCGGGCGGATCGGGTCGTTGTAGATGACATAGCGGTAGCGCCGGGCGCATGCCTTGAAGCGAGCATGGAAATCAGCCGGCATCGGCTGCGACCAGACCACACTGATGTCGTGCGGCAGGTTGAAGTTGGTGCCCATGGTCCAGGCACGTTCGTCGCGCACGGCACGGGTGTCGAAATGCACAACCTGCCCACAACCGTGAACACCGGCATCGGTGCGGCCGGCGCAAACCACGGCGATCGGCTCGTTGGCGACCTTGGACAGCGCTTGCTCCAAGGCTTGCTGGACACTGGGCACGCCGCTGGCCTGGCGCTGCCAGCCGCGGTAGCGTGCGCCCTTGTATTCCACACCCAGGGCGATGCGGGAGTAGCCTTCGGCCGCAGATTCGGTGGCGGCGGTGTCGATGATGTCCAAGAGCATGAAACCTGTGGGGTGTACGAAATGCCGGGGATTATAACGACAACGGCAGCCGCGTAGGGCTGCCGTTGCTTGTCCACTGTAACCGAATGCCGCTTCGACGGGGTCAGACCAACCGGGACAGCATGTCCTTGGCTTCCTGGCGCTGAGTGTCGTCGCCGTCCTTGACCACCTCGTCGAGGATATCGCGTGCGCCCTGGCTGTCGCCCATGTCGATATAGGCTCGAGCCAGGTCCAGCTTGGTGGCCACTTCATCACTGCCGGAGAAGAAGTCGAAGTCGAGATCGTCCAGCGGCTCCGGCTCTGGCTGCGCGGCTGCATCTTCGCTGGTGAAGTGCGGTTCCAGCGAGGGCGCCTCCAGGCTCTGCGACAGCTTGTCCAGCTCGGCGTTCACGTCATCGAGTTCCGAGGCAAAGCTTTTGTCTGCCGGCAAGTCGTCCTCCAGCGACAGTGACAAGTCGAAGTCCGAGGGCAGATCGAACTCGGAGACCGGATCGAACTCTGGCACGCTGTCGAAGGCCGCCAGCTCGGCAGCCACATCGCCCGCGGCGGTGTCGGCTGCTGGCGCAGCAGCGGGTGTGACGGGTTCGGTGACATCGAGGTCGAAATCCGACAGGTCGACCGCGGGTTGCGGCTCGGCCTGGGCCAGCATGGCTTCGAAATCCGCATCGGCGTCGGCTTGCAGGTCCTCATCCAGGGCGAACGGCTGTTCTTCTGGCGGCGCACCCGGCTGCACCGGCTCGTCCAGCACCGGTTCGGCGATCACCAGCTCATCAGGCACTGGCGCCTGCGCCGCGGGCTCGTCGAGCATCGCCGCGGCCAGCGGATCGTCCTCGGGCAGGTCTTCCCCAAGGCCAAGGTCAAAGGCATGGTCCAGGTCCGGCTCGCCCAGCCCCTGATCCTCCAGGCCGGCGACGTCCAGGATAGGCACTTCATCGAGAGGGTCCAGCCCGGCATCAGGTTCAGCGCCAACCTCCGGCTCAGCCACGGCCTGCGGTTCAAGCGCTGGCACCTGCTCAGGCACCCCATCGGCAACCACCGGCGCCGCGGCGGCGTCGTGCAACAACTCCTGCACGTACTGCTCGTCCATTTCGGCAGCCAAAGCTGCCGCGCCCAGGCCGGCAGCTGCCAGGCCCAGCATGGCTGGGTAGCGTTCTTTCAACTCGGCCACAGCGGCGCCATTGTGCTCGCCGGCTTGCAGCTGGCGCTCCTGTTCGGCGAAGGCCGTCTGATCACCCTGGCGGGCATACACGTCCATCAGCTTCAGGCGCAGGTCATCACGGGCCGGGGCAGCGGCCACGGCAGGCTCCAGCAGATCGGCGGCACGGTTCAGGCGCCCCTCGGCCAGGCACTGGTCGACCTCCGCCAGCAGCGCGGCGTGAGGGTCTGCCGGTGGCTCTGCGGCAGCAGGTTCGGCCACTTTTTCCGCAGCCACGGCAGCGGCGGCCGATGCGGCGACCACTGCAGGCGACAAGGTGACGCTCGGCTCGGCCACTTCGACGCCGTCGAAGCTTTCGGTGTCGGTGTCGAAACCGGTGCCCTGCTCTTCTTCCAGCGCCCGCGCCATGCGCAGGTGCTTTTCCGCCTCTTGTTGAGCCTTGCGCTTGCGCGCCAGCAGCCACAACAGCAGTGCCAGGACAAGAATGGCAGACCCGGCGATCAGCCACAGCAGCCAAGGGTTACCGAGAATCTGCTCGAGCGCGCCGTTCGCCTGGCTGGCCGGCGCCGGGGCAGGCTCTGCCGCCGGCTTGCTGGCAGGTGCAGCCTGGGTGGGGGCTGGCTCGCCGCTCGCCTCGGCACCTGCCGCAGGCGCTGACGCGGCTTGCGGCGCGGGCGCCGGGGCGACGCCTGCCGGGGACGGCGTGGCAGCACCCTGCGCCTGAAGACGCGCCAACTGGTCGTTTTTCAGGTCGATCAGACGCTGCAGCTTGTCCAGCTGGCTCTGCAGGTCACTCATGCGGCTCTTGAGTTCGTCGTTGTCGCGGCGGCTGGTATCGAGACTTTCCTGCGTCACCGCCAGCTTGTCGCTTAGCGCTTTGGCCTGGTCGGCCCCCGCCTGGTTGCCCGGGCTGACCAGGCGCAGGTTGTCGCCCTGGGCAACACGCGCCGGGGCGGCGTCGGCGGCACCACGGCGAGTGGCGTCCAGCTGACGGGCCCGCGGGCCCAACCGACGGCCCTCACGCCAGGCCGCGTACTGCTCGGCCACCTCACGGTTGGCCTCGGCCTGGGCGATGCTCTGAACCTGCTGCTGGTCGGGCAGGCGCAGCATCTGGCCAACCTTCAGCTGGTTGATGTTATTGCCAATGAAGGCATCCGGGTTCAGGGCCTGGATGGCGATCATGGTCTGCTGGATCGAACCGCCCTGGGTGTTGCGAGCGGCAATTTGCCACAACGTGTCGCGACGCTGGGTGGTGTAGCTGCTGGCAGCGGTACTGGCCGGGTTGAGATTGCCAGCAGCCGGTTTGTCGCCCTGGGCCTGGGCCTGGTCGAGCAACACGCTGTAGTCACGCAGCAGGCGGCCCTGCGGCCACATCACCTGGACCAGGAACTTGACCACGGGCCCAGGCAGCGGCTGGCTGGAGGTCACTCGCAGCACGCTTTTGCCGTTGGGGTTGATGACCGGCGTGAAGGTGAGGTCTTCGAGGTAGGCCGCGAATGGCACCCCGGCCTTGCTGAACTCTTGCGCAGGCGCCAGGCTGGGTGCCACTTCGGCGGCCTTGAGGTCGCGCACGTCGAGCAATTCGATCTCGGCGTCCAGCGGCTGATTCTGTGCCGACTTCAGGGTCAGCTCCCCCAGGCCCAGCGCATTCGCCATGCCAGACGACAGCGCTGAAGCTGCAGCCATGGCCAGAACCAGTTTGCGAATTCGAAGCATGACCTCTTCCCTTGTATGAATCGTCCCGAAACCTGCATGCGGAGCAGGACAAAAGTGCTCGCCAGTATCTTTTACAGCCTGTGTTTAATCAACAATTGCGCCACTTGCACAGCGTTGAGCGCGGCACCTTTGCGCACGTTGTCGGTGGTCAGCCAGAGGTTGAGCTGCTGCTGTTCATCAATACCGTGCCGTACACGACCAACATAGACCACGTCTTGCCCGACTGCGTCACCAACCGGGGTTGGATAGTCATCATTTTCCACCCGTTCGATACTGTCGGCAGCCTCCAGGGCCTGGTTGACCGCGGCCAGATCGACCGGGTGACGGCTTTGCACGGCCACACTGAAGCTATCGCCGAAAAACACCGGTACTTGAATGCAGCTCACGGAAATCTTCAGCTCAGGCAGGCCCAGCAGCACACGCAGCTCAGTGACCAGGCGGCGCTCCAGCGCGGTATGGCCCTGATCGTCGGCGGCACCGACCTGGGCCAACAGGTTGAACGCTACCTGGCGGTCGAAGAAGCGTGGCTCCAGCGGCCGGGCATTGAGCAGTTCGGCAGTTTGCCTGGCCAGTTCGCTGACGCCCTCGCGGCCTTGTGCCGAAACGGCCAGTGCGGCCATCACCTGGATACGCTCGATTTCCAGCAGGCCCTTGAGCGGCGCCAGGGCGACGGCCAAGGCGACAGCAGCCGAGCACGGGCTGACAATTCGCGCGGGCAGCGCCAGGCCGGCGATGCGCTCGGCATTGGCCTCGGGCACCAGCGCCAGGGCATCGTCCAGGTCACCGGACAGGTCGATCACCGTGCAACCGGCTTGCAGCGCCTTGCCGGCAAAGCTGCGGCTGACCGCAGCGCCAGTGGCGAAGAACGCCAGCTTGACCTGGCCGAAGTCGAAGCTGTCGACTTCGCGAACCTTCAGTTTCTTCCCGGCGAACATCACGCTGCTGCCGGCCGACTCCATGCTGGCCAGCAAGTGCAGGGTTGCCACGGGGAAATCCAGTTCTTCGAGGATCTGCACCAAGGCTTCACCGACGCTGCCGGTGGCGCCGACGACGGCGATGTCCAATGGGTGTGTCATGGTAGGGATCCTCTTGCAGAAAACGGCGGGGGCGGCACTTTACTCGGATTGCAGGGTTTTGTCTGTGATGGCTTCAGCTTGGTTGGGCCAGCTGCGGTAGCAGACTGCTTGACGGGGCCAGCGGTGGTTCGCGGAGGCTGCAGCAGCTGGCGCCAAACAAAAAACCCGTGCTGTTGCCAGCACGGGTTTTCGGACGAACCAGAACGATCAACGCTCCAGC
The DNA here is from genome assembly GCF_003935475.1 of Pseudomonas sp. p99-361. Taxonomy (NCBI): domain Bacteria; kingdom Pseudomonadati; phylum Pseudomonadota; class Gammaproteobacteria; order Pseudomonadales; family Pseudomonadaceae; genus Pseudomonas; species Pseudomonas sp. p99-361. The sequence continues at coordinate 8,913 of NZ_RHQO01000074.1, forward strand.
AGAATCCGCAGCATGCGGCGCAGCGGCTCGGCAGCGCCCCACAGCAGCTGGTCACCCACGGTGAATGCGCCCAGGTACTGCGAGCCCATGTTCAGCTTGCGCAGGCGGCCAACCGGAATGTTCAGGGTGCCGGTGACCTTGGTCGGCGACAACTCCTGCATGCTGATTTCACGCTGGTTAGGCACCAGTTTCACCCAAGGGTTGTGCTGGCTGATCATGCCTTCGATATCGGCAATCGGCACATCCTTGTTCAGCTTGATGGTCAACGCCTGGCTGTGGCAACGCATGGCGCCGATGCGCACGCAGATACCATCGACCGGGATCGGGCTCTTGAAGCGGCCGAGGATCTTGTTGGTCTCGGCCTGGGCCTTCCACTCTTCACGGCTTTGGCCGTTCGGCAGTTCCTTGTCGATCCACGGGATCAGGCTGCCAGCCAGCGGTACGCCGAAGTTCTCGGTCGGGAACGCTTCGCTGCGCATGGCCTCGGCGACCTTGCGGTCGATGTCGAGAATGGCGCTGGCCGGGTTGGCCAGATCGTCGGCGACGGCCGCGTGGGTAGCGCCCATCTGCTTGATCAGCTCACGCATGTTCTGTGCGCCAGCGCCCGAGGCTGCCTGGTAGGTCATGGCGCTCATCCACTCGACCAGGCCAGCTTCGAACAGGCCACCCAGGCCCATCAGCATCAGGCTGACAGTGCAGTTGCCGCCGATGTAGTTCTTGGTACCGGCGTCCAGCTGCTGGTCGATGACCTTGCGGTTGACCGGGTCGAGGATGATGACCGCGTCATCCTGCATGCGCAGGGACGAGGCGGCGTCGATCCAGTAACCCTGCCAGCCGGCTTCGCGCAGCTTGGGGAAGACCTCGTTGGTGTAGTCGCCGCCCTGGCAGGTCAGGATAACGTCGAGGGTCTTGAGTTCTTCAATCGAATAAGCGTCCTTGAGCGGCGCTGTATCCTTGCCCACGTTCGGGCCTTGGCCACCCACGTTGGAGGTGGTGAAGAACACCGGCTCGATAAGGTCGAAGTCCTGCTCCTCCAGCATCCGCTGCATGAGCACGGAACCGACCATACCGCGCCAACCGATCAGACCTACACGTTTCATCGCAACTACACCTTTGCTAAAAGTGGGCCGCCACCAGGAATGTGGGGTGGCGGGCCAGAGAGATTACAGATTCCGCAGGGCTGCGACTACTGCGTCGCCCATTTCCTGCGTACCAACTTTGGTGCAGCCTTCCGAGAAGATGTCGCCAGTGCGCAGCCCCTGGTCCAGAACCAGGCTCACGGCCTTCTCGATCGCCTCGGCGGCGGCCGACTGATTGAAGCTGTAACGCAGCATCATCGACACCGACAGAATGGTCGCCAGTGGGTTGGCGATACCCAGGCCGGCGATGTCCGGGGCCGAGCCATGGCAAGGCTCGTACATGCCCTTGTTGTCGGCATCCAGCGAGGCCGAAGGCAGCATGCCGATGGACCCGGTCAGCATGGAAGCTTCGTCCGACAGAATGTCACCAAACATGTTGTCGGTCACCATCACGTCGAACTGCTTGGGGGCGCGCACCAGTTGCATGGCGGCGTTGTCCACGTACATGTGGCTTAGTTCCACATCCGGGTAGTCCTTGGCCAGGTCTTCGACCACTTCGCGCCACAGCTGGCTGGAAGCGAGCACGTTGGCCTTGTCCACCGAGCACAGTTTCTTGCCGCGCACGCGGGCCATGTCGAAACCGACACGGGCAATGCGGCGCACTTCGCTTTCGCTGTACGGCAGGGTGTCGTAGGCCTGGCGCTCGCCACCTTCCAGTTCACGCTGGCCGCGTGGGGCACCGAAGTAGATACCGCCGGTCAGCTCACGAACGATGAGAATGTCCAGGCCGGAAACGATCTCGGGCTTGAGCGAAGACGCGTCGGCCAGTTGCGGGTAGAGGATGGCCGGGCGCAGGTTGGCGAACAGGCCCAGTTGCGAACGGATTTTCAGCAGGCCGCGCTCCGGGCGGATATCACGCTCGATCTTGTCCCACTTCGGCCCGCCCACCGCGCCCAGCAAGACCGCGTCGGCCTTGCGCGCAAGCTCCAGGGTTTCGTCGGCCAGGGGCACGCCGTGCTTGTCGATGGCAGCGCCACCGATCACATCGTGGGCCAGGCTGAAACCGAGCTGGAACTTGTCGTTGGCCAGCTCCAGCACCTTGACCGCTTCGGCCATGATTTCCGGCCCGATACCGTCACCTGGGAGAATCAGAATCTGCTTGCTCATGCTTTCCTCTATCCATTCACACGGCGTGGCCAAGCGGGCCCCACCGAAAAAAACTTATCGCTCTGCCCACAGCACCAGTACATCGCTGCTGAACGAGCCATCGCTGTCGATCTGATAATACTGCCGTACTTCTTCGCCCATGGCTTGCTGCAATTGGCGGATAGCCACGCGCATCGGCTCGGGGGTACGCATGCGCTCGACCCAGCTGGAAAACTCCAGGCGCAGCGGCTGGCGGGTGTGGCTGCGCACGTGCAAACCGGCTTCGCTAACCTGGCGCTGCCATTCGGCGGCGGAATAATCGCGCACGTGGCTGGTGTCGCGCAGCACTTCGACCGTTTGCAGGTAGGTGTCGAGCAGCGGGCTGCCCGGTGACATCACATCGATGAACGCCGCCACGCCGCCTGGCTTGAGCACCCGGCGCACTTCGCGCAAGGCCAGGCCCAGGTCGCTCCAGTGGTGGGCCGAGTAGCGGCTGAAAACGAAGTCGAACGATGCATCGGCGAACGGCAGGCGTTCGGCCGCGCCGCGTTCGGTGATGATATTGCCCAGGCCGCGCTCGGCAGCGGCGCTGGCGACCACATCGAGCATGGCCTGCGACAGGTCGTAGGCGACCACTTCGGCGACCAGCGGCGCAACGTGGAAGCTGACATGCCCGGCACCGCAGCCCAGGTCCAGCACACGGGCGGCGCCCTGGCCTGCCAGTTCGGCCTGGAGCAAGGCAAATTCACTGCCCTGGGCGTGTACGGCGCTGCTGAGGTAGGCACTGGCTTGTTCGCCGAACTGGCGTTGGACCACGTCGGTGTGTTGGCTGCTGGTCATGTCTCGATCCTTTTGGTTCTGGGTTGGCTCTACGGGCGCTATCGCCGGCAAGCCAGCGCCCACAGGCGCACCACAGCCTGAAAGTTGTGGGAACCCTGTGGGCGCTGGCTTGCCGGCGATGAGGCCAGCAAACCCGGCTACATCATTCAGGCATCCCGGAACAGCCAAGGCTGCGCAGCACGGTGCTTGCCTTCGAAGGCCTTGATCGCATCGCTGTCCTGCAGGGTCAGGCCGATATCGTCCAGGCCGTTGAGCAGGCAGTGCTTGCGGAAGGCATCGATCTCGAAGTGCAGCACCTTGCCGTCTGGGCGGGTCACCGCCTGGGCCTGCAAGTCGATGGTCAGCTGGTAGCCCGGGTTGGCTTCCACCTGCTTGAACAACTCGTCCACTTCCTCATCGCTGAGGATGATTGGCAGCAAGCCGTTCTTGAAGCTGTTGTTGAAGAAGATGTCAGCGAAGCTCGGCGCAATGATGCTGCGGAAGCCATACTCGTCCAGCGCCCAAGGGGCGTGCTCGCGGCTGGAGCCGCAACCGAAGTTTTCCCGCGCCAGCAACACACTGGCACCTTGGTAGCGTGGATAGTTGAGCACGAACTCCTGGTTGACCGGGCGCTTCCTGTTGTCCTGGTAAGGCTGGCCCACGTCCAGGTAACGCCACTCGTCGAACAGGTTTGGACCAAAGCCGGTGCGCTTGATCGACTTGAGGAACTGCTTGGGGATGATCTGGTCGGTGTCGACGTTGGCACGGTCCAACGGTGCGACGAGGCCAGTGTGCTGGGTAAAGGCTTTCATGCTGCGCTCCCTTGGATCAACTCGCGAACATCGATGAAATGACCGGCTACCGCGGCAGCGGCGGCCATGGCCGGGCTGACCAGGTGGGTACGCCCACCGGCACCCTGACGGCCTTCGAAGTTGCGGTTGGAGGTGGACGCGCAATGCTCGCCGCTCTCCAGGCGGTCCGGGTTCATCGCCAGGCACATCGAGCAGCCTGGTTCACGCCATTCGAAACCGGCTTCGAGGAAGATCTTGTCCAGGCCTTCACGTTCGGCCTGCGCCTTGACCAGGCCCGAACCCGGCACGACGATGGCTTGCTTGACGCTGGCGGCCACCTTGCGGCCCTTGGCGATTTCCGCCGCCGCGCGCAGGTCTTCGATGCGCGAGTTGGTGCACGAGCCGATGAATACGCGGTCCAGCTTGATGTCGGTGATGGCCTGGTTGGCCGTCAGCCCCATGTACTTCAAGGCACGCTCGATCGAGCCACGCTTGACCAGATCGGCTTCTGCGGCCGGGTCCGGTACGCGCTGGTCGACGGCCAGGACCATCTCGGGCGAAGTGCCCCAGCTGACTTGCGGCTTGATCTGGCTGGCATCCAGCTCGACCACGGTGTCGAACACCGCATCGTCATCCGACACCAGGTCTTTCCACGCTTCAACCGCCTGCTTCCACTGCTCGCCCTTCGGCGCGTAGGGGCGCCCTTCGACGTAGGCAACGGTAGTGGCGTCGGTGGCCACCAGGCCCACACGGGCACCGGCTTCGATGGACATGTTGCAGATGGTCATGCGGCCTTCCATCGACAGCGCACGAATGGCGCTGCCGGCGAATTCCATGGCGTGGCCGCTGCCACCGGCGGTGCCGATCTTGCCGATCACGGCCAGGACGATGTCCTTGGCGGTGACGCCGGCCGGCAGCTCGCCTTCCACCCGGACCAGCATGTTCTTCATTTTCTTGGCGACCAGGCACTGGGTGGCGAGCACGTGCTCGACCTCGGAGGTGCCGATACCGTGGGCAAGGGCCCCGAACGCGCCGTGGGTCGAGGTGTGCGAGTCGCCGCAGACCACGGTCATGCCCGGCAAGGTGGCGCCTTGCTCCGGGCTGATGACGTGGACGATGCCCTGGCGCTCGTCGTTCATCTTGAATTCGACGATGCCGTATTCGTCGCAGTTCTCGTCGAGGGTCTGCACCTGCAGGCGCGACACCTGGTCGACGATGGCCTCGATGCCGCCCTTGCGCTCCGGCGTGGTTGGCACGTTGTGGTCCGGCGTCGCGATGTTGGCGTCGATGCGCCACGGTTTGCGGTTGGCCAGGCGCAGGCCTTCGAAGGCCTGGGGCGATGTCACTTCGTGGATGATGTGGCGATCGATGTAGATCAGGGACGAGCCGTCATCACGGCGCTTGACCTCATGGGCTTCCCAGAGTTTGTCGTAGAGCGTTTTGCCAGCCATCAGACTGTTCCTCATCAGCGTCTTTCTGTGCCAAAAACCCCTTGGCTTGTATGGACGATGCTATGGGGTTAGATTGAATAACTCAAATTCATAATTTTTATGCTTTGGATAGCCAAAAGGAATACCTAACCATGGACCTGGCCAACCTTAGTGCCTTTATCGCTATTGCGGAAAGCGGCAGCTTTTCCGGGGCAGCGGAACGCCTGTTCCTGACCCAGCCCGCCATCAGCAAGCGCATCGCGGGCCTGGAGCAGCAGCTGGACGTACGCCTGTTCGACCGTTTAGGGCGCGAAGTGACGTTGACCGAGGCCGGGCGGGCACTGCTGCCCCGCGCTTACCAGATCCTCAACGTCCTTGATGATACCCGACGGGCGCTGACCAACCTGAACGGGGCAGTGAGTGGTCGGCTGACCCTGGCCACCAGCCACCATATCGGTCTACACCGCCTGCCCCCGCTTTTACGGGCGTTCACCCGCGAATACCCAGCGGTAGCACTGGATATTCAGTTCATGGATTCAGAACAGGCCTACGACGAGATTCTGCATGGCCGCGCCGAAATTGCCGTGATCACCCTGGCGCCCGAACCGCACCACCTGGTCAAGGCGGTACCGGTATGGGACGACGCCCTGGATTTCGTCGCGGCGCCCGAGCACCCGCTGGCCAACAACCAGGCAGTGAGCCTGGCCGATGTCGCCGGCCACCCGGCGGTGTTCCCCGGTGGCAACACGTTTACCCACCATATCGTCCAGCGCCTGTTTGAAAGCCAGGGCCTGACGCCGAACATCGCCATGAGCACCAACTACCTGGAAACCATCAAGATGATGGTATCGATCGGCCTGGCCTGGAGCGTGCTGCCGCGCACCATGCTCGATGAACAGGTTGCACCCATCGCCTTGCCCGGCATACAGCTGTCGCGCCAGCTAGGCTACATTTTGCACACGGAGCGTACGCTGTCGAACGCGGCCAGGGCGTTCATGGCGTTGCTCGACAGCCACGCAGGGTCCGCCTGACCGGCCGTCAGCCCGGCATTTCCAACTCCAAGGACGCGTCTTACGCCAAAGGTCTGGTACCGATGCCCAAAACAGTGAACCGCTTTTTGCGCCTGCCGCGAATACCTGCGGCCGACCCGCAGGAATCCGAGCAGGCCTGGCAGAACGCCCCACAACTGCTGGCCGCGCTCAATGGCGCTCGCCTGGGTGCCTGGCTATGGGATATCGAAAGCGGCCGGGTCAGCTGGTCACGCGGCACCCAGGCGCTGTTCGGCTTCGACCCCCAGCGCCCGCTGCCCGCCGATGCCGACTACCTCGACCTGCTGCCCGAAGAGGACCGTGCCCGTACCCGCCAGGTGTTCCAGGCGATTTTCAACGGCGAGCCGGTGGAGCGCGCCATGCGCCACCGCATTCGCTGGCCGGACGGCAGCCTGCACTGGCTGGAGATCAACGGCAGCCTGACCCACGACCAGCATGGCCGGCCACAGATGATCGGGGTGGTGCGTGAAATCACCCGCCAGCGCGAGCGGGAAGCGGCATTGATCAACTCGGAGAAGCGCTTCGCCACGCTGTTCCACCTCAGCCCCAACGCCATTTTGCTCTCCCGCCGCCACGACGGCATGATCTTCGAGGTCAACCAGCATTTCGAAGACATGTTCGGCTGGCCTGGCAGCCAGGTCATCGGCAAGACCAGCCTGGAGCTGGGCCTGTGGGTCAACCCCGAGCAGCGTCAGCAGGTGATCGAGTCGACCCGCGCCAACGGCGACCCGCAGATCATGGAGGTCCAGTTCCGGGCCATCAGCGGCAAGGTGCACGACGGCATTCTCTGCACCCAGGGCATCGAACTGGAAGGCGTGACCTTCTTGATCAGCACCTTCGTCGATACCAGCGAGCGCAAGCGCGCCGAGCAGGCCCTGAAAGACAGCCAGGAGCGCCTGGACCTGGCCCTGGACTCGGCGCAGCTGGGCACCTGGGACTGGCATATCCCCAGCGGCATGCTCTATGGCTCGGCCCGCGCCGCGCAGTTGCACGGCCTGCCGCCGATTCCTTTCCACGAGTCGTTCGACGCCTTCTTCGAGGGTGTACCGGAACAAGAGCGCAACTCGATGCGCCAGGCCTACCGAAGCCTGCGCGAAGGCCCTGCCGGCAACTACCAGATCACCTACCGGGTGCAGCTGGAAAACGGCGTTTCGCGCTACATCGAGAGCCGCGCCCGGCTTTACCGGGACGACCAGGGCAACCCGCTGCGCATGGCCGGCACGTTGCTCGACATTACCGACCAGGTCGAACGCGAGCAGCGCCTGAGCGCCTCCGAGGAGAAGTTCGCCAGCCTGTTCCAGGTCAGCCCCGACCCCATCTGCGTTACCCGCCAGGACACTGGCCAGTTCATCGAGATCAACCCGGCCTTCACCCAGAACTTCGGCTGGAGCAGCGAGCAAGTGCTTGGCCGCACGGCCGAGGAGATCGGCTTGTGGGCCGAATCCATCGAGCGTGCGCAACGCATTGAACGGGTAATTCGCGAACAGGCGCTGAGCAATGTCGCCGTGGTCGTCAACCACCGCAGTGGGGCGCCCCTGACGTGCGTGATCTCCAGCCGCCTGATTACTGTCGACGACCAGCCCTGCAGCGTGACCACCCTGCGCGACATCACCCAACAGCAACGCGCCGAAGCGGCCCTGAAATCCAGCGAGGAAAAGTTCGCCAAGGCCTTCCACTCCAGCCCTGACGCCATCACCATCACTGAGTGCAACAGTGGCCGTTACCTGGAAATCAACGATGGCTTCTGCCGCCTGACCGGCTATAGCGCTGCGGAAGTGGTGGGCCAGACGGTGTACGAAATCGGCATCTGGGCCGATGACAAGCAACGCGGCGCCTTGCTCGCCGAACTGCGCGAGCGCGGTCGGGTTCATCACCGCGAGATGCTCGGGCGCAACAAGCGCGGCGATATCCTGACCGTGGAGGTGTCGGTCGAGCGGATCACCCTCAATGAAGTGGACTGCCTGTTGCTGACCGCCCGCGACGTCAGCCAGCTGAAGAACGCCCAGGCGCAGATCCGGCACCTGGCCTACCACGACCCGCTGACCAACCTGCCCAACCGCGCCCTGCTGATGGACCGCCTCAGCCAGCAGATCGCCCTGCTCAAGCGCCACAACCTGCGCGGCGCGCTGCTGTTCCTCGACCTTGACCACTTCAAGCACATCAACGACTCGTTGGGCCACCCGGTGGGCGACGCGGTGCTGAAGATCATTACCGCGCGCCTGGAAGCCAGCGTGCGCCTGGAAGACACCGTGGCGCGCCTGGGCGGCGACGAGTTCGTGGTGCTGCTCAGTGGTCTGGAGGGCAGCCGAGAATTGGTGGAAGCACAAGTGCGCGAACTGGCCGACACCCTGCGCGAGCTGCTGGCCGAGCCCATGTCGCTGGATGGCCAGCGCCTGCAGGTCACGCCCAGCATCGGCGTGGCGCTGATCCCCGACCATGGTGCCACCCCGGCCGACCTGCTCAAACGCGCCGATATCGCCCTGTACCGGGCCAAGGATTCCGGTCGCAACACTACCCAGCTGTTTCACACCACCATGCAAAAGGCCGCCAGCGAACGCCTGCGCATGGAGAACGACCTGCGCCTGGCCCTGGCCCGAGGCGAACTGGCGTTGCACTTCCAACCGCAGGTGGATGCCCGTGACAACCGCATCGTCGGTGCCGAGGTGCTGCTGCGCTGGCACCACCCGCAACTTGGCCAGCAGCCACCCGCGCAGTTCATCCAGGTACTGGAGGAAAGCGGGCTGATTCTGGAAGTGGGGAGCTGGATCCTGGACGAGGCCTGCGACGCCTGCGCGCGCATGCTGACGGACGGCCTGATCGACGCCGACGACTTCAGCCTGTGCGTGAACATCAGCCCGCGGCAGTTCCGCCAGGCCGACTTCGTGGGGCGGGTATTGCGCAGCCTCGACGACTACCGTCTGCCCCGCAAGATGCTGAAGCTGGAAATCACCGAGGGCATCGTCATCCAGAACCTGGAGGACACCATCAGCAAGATGCGCGAGCTCAAGCGCTATGGGGTGAGTTTCGCCATGGATGACTTCGGCACGGGCTACTCGTCGCTGACGTACCTGAAGCGCTTACCGGTCGATGCACTGAAGATCGACCAGAGCTTCGTGCGCGATGCGACGGTCGACCCGAACGATGCCGAGATCGTCCGTGCCATCGTCGCCATGGCCCGCAGCCTGGAGCTGGCGGTGATTGCCGAAGGGGTCGAGCTCACAGAGCAGCTGGAGTTTCTCGAGCAGCTGGGGTGCTACCTGTACCAGGGCTACCTGCATAGCCGGCCTTTGCCGTTGGCGGAGTTCCGGCAGATGCTGCGGGAAGCACCGGCGGATTACTGACTGGAATCCCGGTGTGGCCGCTTTCGCAGGGCCAGGCAAAAAAAGGGCACCCGAAGGTCAATGCCAGTCAGTTAAGCAATTTGGGGCCGCTTTGCGACCCTTCGCGGGCACGCCCGCTCCCACATCTTGAGTTCAGCGCTAAACCTGTGGGAGCGGGCGTGCCCGCGAAGGGCTGCAAAGCAGCCCCAGTAACGCAGGCATTAACCCAAAGATGCCCTTGTTTACAACGATCCCATCAATTCAGCGCTGGCTTGTCGCCGTTGATGGGGATGCGCTTGGCCTTGGCTTCTTCAGGCACGATGCGCAGCAGGTCGATGCTGAGCAGACCATTGGCCAGGCCGGCAGCCTTGACTTCAATGTGGTCGGCCAAGCGGAACGACAGCTTGAAGGCGCGCTGCGCGATACCCTGGTGCAGGTAGGTCACTTCAGCATCACCATTGTCACGCTTGCCACCGGTGACGGTCAGGACGCCCTTTTCGACCTGCAGGTCGAGGTCCTGCTCCTGGAAACCGGCTGCGGCAACCACGATACGGTATTGGTCATCGCCATGCTTTTCCACGTTGTAGGGCGGGTAGCTGCTACCAGCCTCATTACGGGCCGCGGATTCGAACAGGTCATTGAAGCGGTCGAAGCCAACGGAATGACGGAACAGTGGAGCAAGAGAGAAAGCGGTAGTCATGGTCATAAACTCCTGAGTATCAGCAAGTAAGTCATTGCGCGACCCGAATTCGGCATCGCGTACTCAAGAGATAGGGCCAAGACAAAGGCTTTCAAGGGGTAAATTGAAAAAATCTGCTGGGGGGGAAACGGGCCGATGGCCGTTCAAGCAACACAGGCCTCGGCCACCGCCTCACAGCCCAGCAACCGGCTGATCCGCGCACAATCATCCTCGCGGCGCAACTCGGCAAACAGCAGCACCGCCTCCGGGTAACTACGGGTCAGCATGGCCAGCCACTGCTTCAGTCGGCCAGGCGCATAACGCGGTGACAGCTTGGCCTGGGCCTGGCGCCAGAACTCGCGCAGCAGCGGCTGCAGGTCCTGCCAGCCCAGCGGCTGGTAATCACGCCCATCCCGCGCCGCGGCTATCTGCAGGCCAAGGTCAGGGCGCGAAACCAGCCCACGGCCAAGCATGATGTCCTCGGCACCACTGACTTCACGGCAACGCCGCCAGTCGTCCACGGTCCAGATCTCGCCATTGGCAAACACGGGCACCTTGACCACGTCCTGCACCCGCGCCACCCACTCCCAATGGGCGGGCGGCTTGTAGCCCTCGACCTTGGTCCGCGCATGCACCACGAGGTGCGCCGAGCCGCCGTCAGCCAGCGCCATGGCGCAATCCAGCGCGCCGGCCGGGCTATCGAAGCCCAGGCGCATCTTCGCGGTTACCGGGATATGCGCAGGCACCGCGCGGCGCACGGCATGCACGATGGCATGGAGCAACTCCGGCTCCTTGAGCAGCACGGCGCCACCGCGGGACTTGTTCACTGTCTTGGCCGGGCAGCCAAAGTTCAGGTCGATGACCGGCGCGCCCAGTTCACAGGCCAGTGCGGCGTTTTCCGCCAGGCATAGCGGGTCCGACCCCAGCAGTTGCACACGCATGGGCACCCCGGCAGCCGTCAGCGCCCCCTGGCGCAGCTCGGGCGCCAGCTTGTGGAACGAAGCCGGCGGCAACAGGCGGTCGCACACCCGAATGAACTCGGTGACGCACCAGTCTATGCCGCCCACACGGGTCAGCACGTCGCGCAGGATGTTGTCGACCAGCCCCTCCATGGGGGCCAGAGCAATTTGCATGTCGGGGTCTCGGCGGAAAAAGGCGGCAGTCTAACAAAAAAAACCGGCGTTTCAGGCACCGATCAGCGCCGGCCCGTAACCGTCGAGAAATTCTGCCGGCATGCGCCTGGGCTTGCCGCTGGAAAGCTCGATGCAGGCGAAGGTGGTCTGCGCTCGCAGCAGGGTCACACCGTCACGCGGGCGTTGGAGTTGGAAACGCCGGGTCATGCGCAGGCGCTGATCCCAGTCGATGATCCAGGTGGCCAGTTGCAATTCGTCGTCTTCGTAGGCGGCCGCCAGGTAATCGATTTCGTGGCGCACTACAGCCATTGCACGGTCCAGCCGGCGATACGCGGCAAGGTCCAGGCCCAGGCGCTGGGAGTGACGCCAGGCACAGCGCTCCAGCCAGGTGACGTAGACGGCATTGTTGGCGTGGCCGAGGCCATCGATGTCCTCGCTGCCGACGCGCAGGTCGATGACGAAGGGTGTTGGCAGGTCCCAACTCATGTTCGCTTCCTTGGCGCAAAAGCCGATTTAGCAGCGGCGAGCGGGACAATGTCCAGCGACATCGCCATGCTCCAGGGTCAATGCACCCTGCGCAGCCCGCAGAATGCGTTAGCCAGGCAAAAGCCATGGCCCTATTCCAGAGCAGGTATGACAGGGAAAACGGGGGAAGGGGAAAAACAAAAGGCTCATTCAATAATCGAATGAGCCTTCAAAGTCCCGCAAAACGCGGGTAAAAAAATTGGCGTCCCCTAGGGGACTCGAACCCCTGTTACCGCCGTGAAAGGGCGGTGTCCTAGGCCACTAGACGAAGGGGAC
>NZ_RHQO01000075.1:0-21061 GCF_003935475.1 Pseudomonas sp. p99-361
GCGGGCGGCGCTCGATCTCACAGGCGCTGAAGATGCTCCGGCTACCCTTGCCAGGAACCATAGAATCTCCCACAGGGGCCTCACAAAACTGAGAGGCAGTGACACGCCTGTGGGAGCCGGCTTGCCGGCGATAGGGCCCTCGAACCAGAAAAATAAAACGGTTATATAAAAATTCTTAAATAGTATTTTTAAGAATAAAAGCCTCTCGCTACTATTGCCCTCAAGCCAGGCAATACCCCTTCAAATCCCCGCCCGGCATCTCACGCCAAGGAGAACTAGCATGAGTGCACCGCTGCGTAATATCGACGGTCAGGACGAAGCCACCCTTTTGCGGGAGATCCAGAACGCCCTGCGCGACCTGCGCTTTGGCGCGGTGGAGATCACGGTGCATAACGCCCAGGTCGTGCAGATCGAGCGCAAGGAGAAGTTCCGCCTGCAACAGCCGGGCAACAAGGCCGGCTGAGCCCACACCCTTTCAAAACTAGAACAAATGCCATCGGGAGCTTCACCATGTCCATCCGCCGTTATGCGCTCGCCGCCCTGGCCAGTGCCGTTTTTGCCGGTTCCGCCATCGCCAAGGATTACGAACTGCTGAACGTGTCATACGACCCCACCCGTGAGCTGTACCAGCAATACAACGCCGAGTTCATCCAGCATTGGCAGCAGGCCCACCCGGGCGACACGGTGAAGATCCAGCAATCCCACGGCGGCTCGGGCAAGCAGGGCCGGGCGGTGATCGACGGTCTGCGTGCTGACGTGGTGACCCTGGCGCTGGCCGGTGATATCGACGAAATCGCCAAGCTGGGCAAGACCTTGCCGGAGAACTGGCAAACCCGCCTGCCGGACGCCAGCACCCCCTATACCTCGACCATCGTGTTCCTGGTGCGCAAGGGCAACCCGAAAGGCATCAAGGACTGGGGCGACCTGATCAAGAACGACGTGTCGGTGATTACCCCCAACCCGAAAACATCTGGCGGCGCACGCTGGAACTTCCTTGCCGCCTGGGCTTATGGCCTGAAGGCCGGCGGCAGTGAAGACAAGGCCAAGGCCTATGTGCAGGAACTGTTCAAGCATGTGCCGGTGCTGGATACCGGCGCGCGCGGTTCTACCATCACCTTCGTCAACAATGGCCAGGGCGATGTGTTGTTGGCCTGGGAAAACGAAGCGTTCCTGGCACTGAAGGAAGACGGCGGTGCCGACAAGTTCGAGATCGTCGTGCCGTCGCTGTCGATTCTCGCCGAGCCGCCGGTGGCGGTGGTGGACAAGAACGCCGAGAAGAAAGGCAATACCGCGATTGCCACCGAATACCTCAAGCACCTGTACAGCCCGGCTGGGCAGAAAATTGCCGCCGAGAACTTCTACCGCCCGCGTGATGAAAAGGTCGCTGCCGAGTTTGGCAAGCAGTTCCCGAAACTGGACCTGGTGACCATCGACAAGGACTTTGGTGGCTGGAAGACTGCACAACCGAAATTCTTCAATGATGGCGGTGTGTTCGACCAGATCTATCAGGCACAGTAATGGCGACGCGGTCTCTGTGGGAGCGGGCGTGCCCGCGAAGAATCCAACGCGGTGGCTGGCACCGGCTACGCCGGTGTTCGCGGGCATGCCCGCTCCCACAAGGACCTCGCTAAATCAATGAGTTATGTATTGTTCTGTGGGAGCTGGCTTGCCGGCGATGGGCTGCAACGCAGCCCAGGATTCAAATGCCTGTACCGACCCCGGATCGATACTGGGCCGAGTGCATTCAACCAGGGATATTTATGTCACGTCGCATTTCCCCCGTCATACCCGGCTTCGGGCTGACGCTGGGCTACACCTTGGTGTACCTCAGCCTGATCGTGCTGATACCGCTGGCGGCCATGTTCATCCATGCCTCGCAGCTGACCTTCGAGCAGTTCTGGAACATCATCAGTGCGCCGCGGGTAATCGCCGCGCTCAAACTGAGTTTCGGCACTGCCCTGTTCGCGGCCATCATCAATGGTGTGATTGGCACCCTGCTGGCCTGGGTGCTGGTGCGCTACACCTTCCCGGGGCGCAAGGTCATCGATGCGATGATCGACCTGCCGTTCGCCCTGCCCACGGCCGTTGCCGGTATCGCTCTGACCGCGCTTTACGCCCCCCAGGGCTGGGTCGGTCAGTTCGCCACCGACCTGGGCTTCAAGATCGCCTACACCCCACTGGGCATCACCCTGGCGCTGACGTTCGTCACCCTGCCGTTCGTGGTACGCACCGTGCAGCCGGTTCTGGCCGACATCCCGCGTGAAGTGGAAGAGGCTGCGGCCTGCCTGGGTGCCAAGCCGCTGCAGGTGTTCCGCCACATCCTGGCGCCGGCCCTGCTGCCCGCCTGGCTGACCGGCTTTGCCCTGGCCTTCGCCCGTGGCGTGGGCGAGTACGGTTCGGTGATTTTCATTGCTGGCAACATGCCAATGAAGACCGAGATCCTGCCGCTGCTGATCATGGTCAAGCTCGACCAGTACGACTACACCGGGGCCACCGCCATTGGCGTGCTGATGCTGGTGGTTTCCTTCATCCTGCTGCTGCTGATCAACCTGCTGCAGCGCCGTATCGAAACCCCTTGAAGGAGGCCGGCATGTCCAGTTCATCCCTGAGTGCAAGCGCGGCCGCCAACGCCGCCCGCCGTGGCAGCGCCACTTCGCGGCGTATCCTGATCGGCCTTGGTTGGCTGGTGTTCGTGCTGTTTTTGCTGCTGCCCCTGGTCATTGTGGTATCGCAGGCGCTGAAGAACGGTTTTGGCACCTTCTTCGAGGCGATCCTCGAACCCGACGCCTTGTCGGCGCTGAAACTGACCCTGCTCGCCGTGGCCATCTCGGTGCCGCTGAACCTGGTGTTCGGGGTAAGCGCCGCCTGGTGCGTGAGCAAGTACACCTTCCGCGGCAAGAGCATCCTGGTCACCCTGATCGACCTGCCGTTCTCGGTGTCGCCGGTGATCGCCGGCCTGGTCTACGTGCTGATGTTCGGCGCGCAGGGCCTGTTCGGGCCGTGGCTGCAAGACCACGATATCCAGATCGTCTTCGCCCTGCCGGGCATCGTCCTGGCGACCATTTTCGTCACCGTACCGTTCGTGGCCCGTGAGCTGATCCCGCTGATGCAGGAGCAGGGCACGCAAGAGGAGGAGGCCGCGCGGCTGCTCGGCGCCAACGGCTGGCAGATGTTCTGGCACGTGACCCTGCCGAACATCAAGTGGGGGCTGATCTACGGCGTGGTGCTGTGTACTGCGCGGGCCATGGGCGAGTTTGGCGCGGTGTCGGTGGTGTCCGGCCACATTCGTGGCGTGACCAACACCCTGCCGCTGCACGTGGAAATTCTCTACAACGAGTACAACCACGTCGCAGCCTTCAGCGTGGCCAGCCTGTTGCTGATCCTGGCGCTCTTCATCCTGCTGCTCAAGCAGTGGAGCGAGAACCGTATTAACCGCCTGCGCCACGGCGCCGCGGAGGAATGACTCATGTCGATCGAAGTTCGTAACGTCAGCAAACGCTTCAACAGCTTCCAGGCCCTGGACAACATCACCCTGGACATCAACAGCGGCGAGCTGGTGGCCTTGCTCGGCCCTTCCGGCTGCGGCAAGACCACCTTGCTGCGCATCATCGCCGGCCTGGAAACCCCGGACCAGGGCAACATCGTGTTCCATGGCGAGGACGTGTCGGGCCGCGACGTGCGCGACCGCAACGTGGGGTTCGTGTTCCAGCACTACGCACTGTTCCGCCACATGAGCGTGTTCGACAACGTGGCGTTCGGCCTGCGCATGAAGCCCAAAGGCGAGCGGCCCAGCGAAAGCAGGATTGCCGAGAAAGTGCATGAGCTGCTGAACATGGTGCAACTGGACTGGTTGTCCGACCGCTACCCTGAGCAGTTGTCGGGTGGCCAGCGCCAGCGCATCGCCCTGGCCCGGGCACTGGCGGTGGAGCCCAAGGTGCTGCTGCTGGATGAGCCGTTCGGTGCGCTGGATGCCAAGGTGCGCAAAGAGCTGCGCCGCTGGCTGGCGCGGCTGCACGAGGACATCAACCTGACCTCGGTATTCGTCACCCACGACCAGGAAGAAGCCATGGAGGTGGCAGACCGCATCGTGGTGATGAACAAAGGCGTGATCGAGCAGATCGGTTCGCCGGGCGAGGTGTATGAGCAACCGGCCAACGATTTCGTCTACCACTTCCTCGGTGACTCCAACCGCCTGGCATTGAGCGAAGGGCACCATGTGCTGTTCCGGCCGCACGAGGTGTCTTTGTCGCGCCATGAAACCGAAGGCCACCATGCGGCCGAAGTGCGCGACATTCGGCCGTTGGGCGCGACCACCCGGGTGACCCTGAAGGTGGAAGGGCAGAGCGAGTTGATCGAAGCCGAAGTGGTCAAGGACCACGATAGCCTGACCGGCCTGGCGCGTGGGGAGACGCTGTTCTTCCGGCCGAAGGTTTGGCAGAAGGTGGCGGATATCTGAGTCGCGGTGGCTGATGCAAAGCCCGGGGTTGGTCCCGGGCTTTTTTGTGCCTGTGAGATTGCCGGGGCTGCATTGCCGCCCGTCGCGACGCAAGGCCGTGCCTGCAATTTTGGTTATTAATAAATAGCTTCTTATTCCTTTACGAACATAACCCTGTCCTTATACTGGCCTCCAAGCACGCAAACTTACTGGAGGCGTCCCCATGCGCAATGAGTCGATTCGATACCTGATTGTGCCGGGCTGGCAAGGATCGCCAGACAACCACTGGCAAAGCCACTGGCAGCGCACCCTGCCCAACAGCGCGCGGGTCGAGCAGCATGACTGGTTGACCCCGCAACACCAGGACTGGGTGCAGGCGCTGGAACAGGCGATTGCCGCCGAGCCCTCGCCAGTCATCCTGATCGCCCATAGCCTAGGCTGCATCACCGTCGCCCATTGGGCCGCGCAGGCCAGCCCGGCGTTGCTGCGGCGGGTGAGGGGGGCGTTGCTGGTGGCGCCTGCGGACGTCGAGCGGCCCGGCTGTGCGCCGGCGCTGCGCAACTTTGCGCCGATTCCGCTCGGGGTTTTGCCATTTCCCAGCCAGGTTGTCAGCTCGGACAACGACCCTGCCGTGAGCGTGCCGCGGGCGTTATACCTGGCCCAGGCCTGGGGTGCCGAAGCGGGGTTGCTGAGCAACGCCGGGCACATCAACGTCAAGTCCGGGCATGAGCGCTGGGAACAAGGCTTCGCCTACTTGTATCGCTTGCAAAGCCGGGTCGAGCAGCGCGCACTGCGCCGCGCCTGATTGGCCCCTGTACGCCCGGCCACCTCAGGCCTGGGGCGGGAGTTTTTTCATGACTTTTCAAAACCCGTTTAGCCAGCCGCTGCTGACCTTTCCTGAACTGGACAAAAGCCCCTTGAGCATCCGTGCCAAGGCATTGGTGTTCATCGACCCACGCTCGCAGCGGCTGCGCGATGAGCTTGAGCTCCTGGCGCCGCAACCCTTGCCGGTGCTGATTCGTGGCGAGACCGGTACCGGCAAGGAGCTGCTGGCGCGGCAAATCCACCGTACCAGCGACCGTAGCGGGCTGTTCGTGTCGGTCAACTGCGCGGCCATCAGCCCGACCTATGCCGACGCCGAGTTGTTCGGCTATAGCGCTGGCAGCCATGGCGGTACGGCCAGCAGCCGCGCCGGCTGGTTTGGCTCGGCCAACGGCGGCACGCTTTACCTGGACGAAATCGCCGACTTGCCGCTGGCCATCCAGGGCAAGCTGCTGGCAGCGCTGGAGAACCGTGAGGTGATGCGTGTTGGGGCGCAACAGCCACAGCCGGTGGATGTACGGCTGGTAGCCGCCAGCAGTATCGACCTGGCTCGGGTGGTGCGTGCCGGTCGCTTCCACGAGCGGCTCTACCACTACCTGCATGAAGGCGCGCTGGAGCTGCCGCCATTGCGCGAGCGGCCAGGCGATATCCTGCCGTTGGCCGAGTATTTCGTGGGTATCTATAGTGCCCGGCTGCAGCGCCCGGTGCCCCTGGTGAGCGAGGCCGCGCAGCAGGTGCTGGAAGCCCACCCGTGGCCGGGCAATACCCGCGAGCTGGAGAATGTCATTCACTCTGCCTTGCTGGTAAATGATAGCGACGAGCTGTTGCCCCATGACCTCGACCTGCCAAGACCGCTGGCTAGCCATGGCTCATAAGCAAAACCCGTAGTGACTGTATTTTTTGGAATAACTAGCGAAATAAAAGATATTGTTACGGAATAAAAATTCTAGGTATTGTCCGCCTCACGCCCACTGGTGAAGCGGTTGGGCAGCCGATTCGCCATCGCCGATGGCCCAGATTCAGAATAAGGACCACCATGAAGAAGACCCTGCTGACCACCGCCCTGGCCGCCGCCCTGGCGTTTTCCGGCCTGGCCGCCGCTGCCGAGAAACTGGTGGTTGCCGCTACCCCGGTACCGCACGCCGAAATCCTCGAGCTGATCAAGCCTACCCTGGCCAAAGAAGGGGTGGACCTGCAGATCAAGGTCTTCACCGACTACGTGCAGCCAAACGTGCAGGTGGACCAGAAGCGCCTGGACGCCAACTACTTCCAGACGCTGCCTTACCTGAAGAGCTTCAACGAAGGCAAGGGCACCCACCTGGTAACCGTGGTGGGCGTGCACGTCGAGCCGTTCGGTGGCTATTCGAAGAAGGTCAAGAGCCTGAGCGAGCTGAAAGAGGGCGCCACCGTTGCCATTCCGAACGAAGGGAGCAACAGCGGGCGTGCTCTGATCCTGCTGCAGAAGGCCGGCCTGATCACCCTGAAGGACCCGAAGAACGCCCTGGCCACCCCCAAGGACATTGCCGAGAACCCGAAGAACCTGAAGTTCCGCGAGCTTGAGTCGGCCATGCTGCCACGCGTGCTGGACCAGGTGGACCTGGACATGATCAACACCAACTACGCCCTCGAAGCCGGCTTGAACCCGGCCAAGGATGCGCTGGTGATCGAAGGTGCCGACTCGCCGTACGTGAACTTCCTGGTCGCGCGCCCGGACAACAAGGACAGTGATGCCATGCAGAAACTGGCCAAGGCCCTGACCAGCCCGCAAGTGAAGGCGTTCATCGCCGAGAAGTACCAGGGCGCCGTACTGCCGGCGTTCTGATCCGCCAGCAGTCATCGAAAAAACGCCGACGCCCATGTGTCGGCGTTTTTGCTTCCGGCCGCAGCGCCCCTACCAAAGCGCCATCTTGTAAGAGCGGCCTTGTGTCGCGATGGGCTGCAAAGCAGCCCCGGCAATCTCAAAGCGACATACCAACCAGAGCAATCACTGCGCCGGCACCAGCCTGAGCGTGCTCTGCGCCGGAATCACCCCCATCTGCGCCTTCTGATACTGCCCTTGCACATACCCCTCGGCCTGGTCTGCGTAATGCCGGTCGAAGGTCACGCCACTCTGCCCGACCGGGTTGCTGGTCAGCGCCTGCCCGGCATCGGCAAAGTCGATCAGCCGCCGCGTCGAGGGGCCGTAGGTGACCGGCCATGGCGCCGGGCCGATTTTCGCCGACAGGTTGTTCGGTACTTCATGTGTACCGGGGGCGGCGAATGGCCCAACGTTGAACAGCAGGTTCAGCGGCTTTTTCACCCCCAGGGGGTGGTTGTGGGTCAAGGTATGGGCCTTGCCCCACTGCCAGCGCGCCGGGTCGTCGCCCAGGGTGTCGCGCAGGTGCTTCAGGCTGTTGTGCCATGCCGTACGCACCACTTGGGTCCGGTCGGTGCGCTGGCTGCCACCCCGGGTATTCCACCAGGGCGAATCGGCATCCGCCGCCAGCCGTGGCAAGGCCGCGTCGATGGCGCGGGTACTGATCAGTACCGGGAACCAGGTATCGCCCAGTTCATCATGCAGGGCCGAGTAGGCCAGCTCGTAAAGGAACTGGTTGAACAGGGTGGCGCTGGTCGAGTCCAGCGGGTAATCGCCCGCCCAGGCGGCCAGTTGTTCCACCAGTTCCTTTTCCTCATCACCTTCGGCTATGGCGCGCAGGGTCGCCAGCAGCGGGGCCAGCGTGCGCGGGCCATAGCCGCTGGTGGTGTCCAGCTGTAGCGCCTGGCTGTTCTGGGTGTCCCACTTCACCTCAGGGTTGGCCAGCTGGCGATCGAGCTGGCGGCCACGATCGGGCAGGTTGTAGTACCCCGGTATCGGCACCGCCGCCGGTGGCTGGTAATTGGCCGAGACAATATAGCCGCGGGCCGGGTTCTCCTGCTGCGGGTTGGCGCTGAAGGGGTAGAAACCGAGCTTGTCGGCCTGGCTGCTGGCGCCGTCGAGGATGAACGCCGGGTCGACGCCGGCTGGGCGTATCGGCAACTTCGCTGCCGCCCACCAGCCGATATCACCGCGGGCGTTGGCCCAGACGAAGTTCAGCCCCGGCGCATGGACCTTGGCTGTGGCTTCGCGCATCTTGCCCAGGGAGTCGGCGCGGTTGAGCTGGTAGAAACCTTCGAGGATCGGGTTTTCGGTTTCGAGAAACGCCCACCACAGGGCTACTGGCGTAGTGCCGGCGATATTGCCCAGTACATCGTTGACGATGGGCCCATGGGGCGAGCGGCGCAGGTTGAGGGTGACTGGCGCTTCACCCTTTACCGCAATCTGCTGCTGGGTGGTTTCCAGTGTGTGCCACCGGCCATCGACCATGACCTGGTTGCTGTCGGCCGGGTTGGTGCGTTCGGCGATCAGGTCGACATCATCGTTCTGGAACATGGTCAGGCTCCAGCCGAAGTCGCGGTTGTGGCCGAGCAGGGCGAACGGGTTGAGCGCCTGGAAGTAGCCGTACAGGTTGAAGCCGGGTGCCGACAGTTCGGCCTCGTACCACACCGCCGGTACTGCAAAACTGATGTGCGGGTCGCCTGCCAGCAACGGCCTGCCACTGCGTGTGCGGCTACCGGCGACGGCCCAGGCATTGCTGCCCTCGAACTGCGGAATGCCGGCATCGCCCAGTGCTTCGTGGCTGAGCCGGGCCAGGCCTTCGAGGCTGCGCCAGTCGGCCGCCGCCAGCGGTTTGCCCAGGGCCCCCTCGGGCTGCCAGCCCAGGTCGAAAATGTTCAGGTAGTCAGGGCCCAACTGGTCGCGAATGTAGGTCAGCGCCGGTTCGGTGCGAAACGCTGCGGCAAAACTGTACGCCAGGTAGCCGGCGATACTCAGGGTGTCTTCGGCGGTGAACGGGCGTGGGGTGATACCGAGCAGGTCGAACTCCACCGGCTTGGGGTGGCTGGCCTGCCAGCGGTTGACCCCGTCGAGGTAGGCTTGCAAAGCCAGGGCGGCCGGCGATTGCGGGTCCTGGCGCCTGGCCATCAGGGCGGCTTGCTCGCGTATGCGCAGGCTGCGGAACAGCGTGTCGGTGGGCAGCAGCTTGTCGCCCAGCACCTCGGCCAGTTCGCCACGTGCCAGGCGGCGCATGATCTCCATTTGAAACAGCCGGTCCTGGGCATGCACATAGCCCAGCGCACGGTACAGGTCCGCCTCGTTCTGCGCTTGCAGGTGCGGCACCCCGCGGCTGTCGTAGCGCACGCTGACCGGCGCCTGCAGGCCGGCCATCGCCACTTCGCCTTCACGCTGTGGCAGCTTGCCCTGTGCATACCAGTAACCAGCGCCAGCGGCCGCGGCAACAACCACGGCCAGTAGGGTCAGGCTGCGCTTCATGCAGACTCCTTGAGCTATCTACGAAAAAAAAGGGTCCGACCTTGAGTGGATGCGCGAACGAGCACTGCCCCAGGAAGGAGTTTCCATGGCACTCAGCGAAAAACAGAAGATGCTTACCGGCCAGCTCTACCACGCTGGCTGCCCTGAATTGCAGGCCGAGCAGATCGCCAGCAAGCACTGGATGCACCGCTACAATAACAGCGTGGAACTGCTTAACGACGCCCGTCATGGCTTGCTGCGCGAACATTTTGGCCACGTGGGCGAGGGCACCGTGATCCGCCCACCCTTCTACTGCGACTATGGCTACAACATCCGCGTCGGCCGCAACACCTTCATCAATTTCAACTGCGTGATGCTCGACGTGGTGCCGGTGTCTATCGGCGATGACTGCCAGATCGGCCCCAATGTGCAGATCTACGCCGCCGACCACCCGCTGGACCCCGACGTGCGGCGCAGCGGGCTGGAAAGCGGGCGCCCGGTGACCATTGGCAACAATGTGTGGATCGGCGGTGCGGCGATCATTCTGCCGGGTGTGACCATTGGCGATAACGCGGTGGTCGGTGCCGGTAGCGTGGTGACCCGGGATGTGCCGGCCGGTGCCACGGTGGTGGGTAACCCTGCACGGGTGCGTCAGCCTGCCCAAGGGCAATAGCAGCCAACCGCCAGGGTATTGGAGGCACTGACCTGGCGGCCGTCGAGCAGTGCCTTGAGAATAGGTTCGATGAAGCTGTTGCTGGCATTGCAGACAGCGCCTTCGCTGTAGGGGCCGAAATAGGCCAGGCGACCTCGCCGATCCCAGATGGCCACGGCCGGCGTGGCGGGCAGGTGTTCGCTACCGGGCAGGCTGCCCAGCGGTAGCAGCCCGGCAAGGTTGGCCGGCAATTGGCCATGGCTGCCGGGCTTTTGCAGCACGTGGAAGGCCACGCCCTGTTCGGCGAACTGGCTGACCAGGTCGCCTAGGTGTTGCTGGTTGCCGACGTTGCACGGGCAGGCCGGGTCCCAGAAGTGCACCACGCGGATCGGGCCCGGGCCGGCCAGCTCGGCGGGGAGCTGCAACTGGCTGCCGTCGAACAGCGTGGCCTGGTTGTCGAACGGGCGCAGGTAGCGCGCCTGGAAGGTGGTGTAGACCTGCCAAAGGGTGGCGGCGCAGAGCAGCAGGGCGAGGCTCATCAGGGCAGGTTTGGCGAGGCGGGTTTGCATGGATATCTGCTGGTATTTTTGTGGTGGGTTCACTGGCCCTGTCGCCCGCAAGGCAGCCCCCACAGGTTGTCAACGGCCTGAGGCCTGGTGATATCCCTGTGGGAGCTGGCTTGCCGGCGATAGGGCCAGTACAGGTAATGCATGGCCGAAGCTTGCCACGATGCCGGCCAGAGCTGAATATCCCAGATCAATACTTGCTTCACTGTGGATGTACCCGATGCCCCCTGACTTTCAGCCCGACCGCCTGCGTGCCAGCCTGGCGCCGTTCACCGCGCGCCATCCGCTGTCGACTCAAGCGCAGGATTACCAGCGTTTCTATGGCCTGAACCTGTCGACCCACAGCTGGCTGGGCGGTTTCCAGGCCGCGGGGTTCGAGTTGGTCGGGCAGGCTTGGCTACCCGAGCAGCCAAGCGCGACGCTGTTCCTGCTGCATGGCTATTACGACCACATGGGCCTCTATCGGCATGTGATCGAGTGGGCGCTTGGGCAAGGTTTCGCGGTCATCAGCTGCGACCTGCCCGGCCATGGGCTGTCCAGCGGCGAGCGGGCGAGCATCAGCGACTTCGCGGTGTACCAGCAGGTGCTGCAGGCGCTGTTCGAACAGGCGCGTGCGTTGCAGCTGCCGCGGCCATGGCATTTGTGCGGGCAGAGCACGGGTGGGGCGATCGCGGTGGACCATTTGCTGCACCAAGGTGCCCATAGCCCTGTGGATGGCCAGGTCATTCTGCTGGCGCCACTGGTGCGGCCATGTGCCTGGCGTTGGTCCAAGTTCAGCTATCGCGTGCTGCGCCATTTCGTCAATGGTATCGAGCGGCGCTTCAGTGAGAATACCAACGACCCTGCCTTCCTGCCGTTTCTCCAGGCCGACCCCCTGCAACCGCGCCGGCTGCCCACTGCCTGGGTGGGTGCCCTGATCGCCTGGGTCAAACGCATCGAGGCTGCGCCCAAAAGTACACGCCGGCCATTGATCGTACAGGGAGAGGCCGACGGCACGGTGGATTGGCCATACAATCTGGAGGTGCTGAAGGCCAAGTTCGCTGAGCCGCAGATCCTGATGCTGCCCGACGCGCGTCACCACTTGGCCAACGAGCTGCCAGGCATTCGCCAGCGCTACTTCGATTTCATCGACCAGCGCCTGGGCTGATCACCTCAGCTCGTTGCTGCTCTGGCCCACCGCCAGGCCGGCACGCACCGCGGCCAGTGCCGCCTGGTAGTAGGCCTTGCCGTCGGGCGACTCGGCAAAGGTGGCGAACTCTTCCAGCTCGGCGTCGGACAGGTCGCGGTACACGTACAGCAACGTATTGTTGAGGTCTTCGCCAATTTGCCCCATGAGTCGCTGGCGCTGACCGTCGAGCAGGCCTTGCGCCTGGCCGCCGCCGAACAGGCCGGGGATCATCGAGCTGAGGCTGTCGGCCGCCACGCCGGCGATGGCCAGGCTGACTTCAGCGCCAGCTTCGCGTGCTGGCAAGGCCTGAGCCAGGTGGCCAATGATCAGCAGGCGGTCATCGCTGGCCTGCATTTTCGGCAAGCCCTTGGCGTTTCTGGCCAGTTCATCCTTGCGCGTGGCCTTGAGCTCGGCGGCTACCACCTTGCGCCCCAGCGGCGACTGGAAGAACGCCAGGGCCGGTGCCGGGTTGGCCAGGCTGGCGCGCAGCTTTGCCTGGGCACGACGGTCTACCGCCTGGGCCTGGAAGCGCTGGTTGCTGTTGTCGACCAGCGCCTGGTACACGGCGGGCGGTAAACTGTTGCGGTAGCGCGCCTGGGCGGCGGTGAGGGCATCGTTGAAGTGGGCGCGCTGGTCGGGCCAGCCGGCAGCCTTGTACAGTTGATCCAGGTTATCTGCCCAGACAGGCGTGGTGCAGATCATCAGCAGAATCAGGGAAAACAGACGGCGCATTCAGGACTCCTGTCGGCAGGCGACCATTGTCCTTGGCCCGGCGCCGGTTTGTCGAGATATGTGCGTGTTTCTCGGCCAAGTGGCGCTGTGCGCCGCCAGGGCGAATGGATATGATGCGCGCCATGCATACTTCCCCCGAAAACCCGATGCTCGCGGCCGTCGTTGACGATCTGGCCACCCATGGCTGGTCCCAACAGGCGCTGTTTCTGCCTGTCGACCTTGCGCGCGCGTTGGCGGTCGAGTGCCGGCGCCGTTATGCCGAAGGCGAACTCAACCCGGCCGGGGTGGGGCGCGGTGATGCCCAGGAAGTACGCGAAGCCATTCGCGGCGACCAGATCCAGTGGATCGACCCTGGCCAGGCCGAGGCTTGCGACCAGTACCTGGCGGCCATGGACCAGTTACGGTTGGCCATCAACCAGGGCCTGTTTCTCGGCCTGCAGGATTTCGAGTGCCATTTTGCCCTGTACCCACCCGGTGCATTCTATCGCCGGCATCTGGACCGCTTTCGTGACGATGATCGGCGCATGGTCTCGGCGGTATTTTACCTGAACGAAGACTGGCAGCCGCAGGATGGCGGGCAGCTGCGCATGTTCCTGGCCGACGGTGCCGAGCCCCTGGTCGAGCCGCTGGCAGGTTGCCTGGTGGTGTTCCTGTCGGGTGAGGTGCCTCACGAAGTGCTGCCCGCCGGGCGTGAGCGCTTGTCGTTGACGGGCTGGTTCCGGCGGCGTGGCAATGACCCGTTCTGATTTGCCCAGGGTGCTGGTCAGCGCTTGCCTGCTGGGGCAGCCGGTGCGCTATGACGGTCGCACCAGCGGCCACCCGCACTTGTTGCAGCAGTGGCAGGCCGAAGGCCGCGTGGTGCCGTTGTGCCCGGAAGTCGCCGGCGGGTTGCCGACCCCTCGGCCACCCGCGGAGATACCAGGCGGGCAAGGTGGGCAGGTGCTCGACGGCAGCACACAGGTGATCACTGTCATGGGCGAAGATGTCAGTGCGCAGTTCCTGGCCGGCGCGCAGTTGGCGCTCGTACTGGTGCGGCGGCATGGCATTGGTGTGGCGGTATTGAAGTCGGGCAGCCCTTCATGTGGCAACCGCTTGACCTATGACGGCACGTTCAGTGGCGTGAAGGTGGCCGGGGAAGGGGTCACAGCGGCGCTGCTGCGGCGGGCGGGGGTGCAGGTGTTCAGTGAGCTGGAGCTGGACCAGGCGCAGCGGGCCTTGGGGTAGCCCTGCGCCGGCTGTGGAGTGAGTGTGGGAGCCGGCTTGCCGGCGATGAGGGCGGGACAAACCGCACAAACCTCATTGCCCGGCCGCAGTCTCCTGCACACCCTTGAACCACTTCTGTTCGAGCTCGGCCGTGCGGCCACTGTCCTTCAACCGCTGCAGCGCATTGTTAACGGCACTTTCAAACGCCGGGTTGTCCTTCTGGAACGGGATCACCAGCTTCTTCTCGCCAAACGGCAGGCTCGCGTCAAGCGGGCCGTCACTCTTGAGTGCTTCGCTCGCTGGGGTCAGCGCGACATCATACTTGCCGCTTTCCACACCTGGCAGTACCTCGTCCGCAGGCGCCTCGACAAATTCGGCACGCAGGTCCAGTTCGCGGGCCAGGTCCTGGCCAAACTCCACATCGAAACCGCTCAGCCGCTCGTCTTGCTTGAACGCATAAGGCGGGTTGTCGGCTTGTACGGCAATGCGCAGTTCGCCCCGGTCGGCGATTTCGTCGATAAGCTCCGCCTGGGCCAATGGACTGATCAGTACTGCCAGCAGTACCCCTATGGTCGAACGCATTGAAGGCCCCTTTTTCTTTTACAGGTGAATAACTTTCGTCATGGCTTTATTCCTCGCCATGATCGAACGCAGCCTAAGACCTTGGCGCCTCGGCATTGTTTAACCCTGACTCAAATTTTTCTGTCAGGCAACGTGAACACCTTGGCGCATGTTTCAACTAAGGTGAACTACCGCCGCTGTTGGATGACAAGCTGCGGTCAATGAGTGAATCACAGGAGAAGTGAATGAACAGCCTATTTTCGCGTGCTGCCGTTGCCGGTTTGCTGATGGGAGCGTCGGTGTTGGCCAGTGCCGCAGACGCCCTGAAGAGCCAGGAGCCGCCCAAGGATGCCAAGGTCTTCATCGTTTCCCCCGCCGATGGTGCCACCGTCGACAAGACCTTTACCGTCAAGTTCGGCATTGAAGGCATGGGCCTGAAGCCTGCCGGTGACCAGACCCCGCACACCGGCCACCACCACTTGCTGGTGGATGTGGACAAAGAGCCCGTCGCCGACATGCCGCTGCCGACCAGCCTGATGCCAGAGGCCGGCACCGCACTGCCAGCCGGGCCGCAGGTGCTGCATTTCGGCAAGGCACAGACCGAAACCAGCATTACCCTGACCCCGGGCAAGCACACCCTGCAACTGGTGCTGGGTGACCAGTATCACGTGCCGTTCAAGCCGAGCGTCGAGTCGAAGAAGATTACTGTCGACGTGAAATAGGTGTTGGGCTTTTCGCGGGCTCGCCCGCTCCCACAGGGGGGGCCGCAAGCTTCGGGTTTGCGGTGATCCTGTGAGAGCGGGCGACGCCGCTTCCACCGGCAAAAAAAAGGGAGGCCACCAGGGCCTCCCTTTTTCATGCAGCAAGCAAACTCAGAACAGTACGCGGGAACGGATGGTGCCTTTGACCTGTTGCAGTTTTTCTTGCGCCAGGTCGGAGTACTCGGCGTCTACGTCGATTACCACGTAACCGACTTTCTCGTTGGTCTGCAGGAACTGACCGGAGATGTTGATACCGTTCTCGGCGAATACCTTGTTGATCTCGCTGAGTACGCCCGGGATGTTTTCGTGAATGTGCAGCAGGCGGTGCTTGCCTGGGTGCGCTGGCAGTGCCACCTCAGGGAAGTTGACCGAAGACACCGAAGTACCGTTATCGCTGTACTTGACCAGCTTCTCGGCCACTTCCAGGCCGATGTTGGCCTGGGCTTCGGCAGTGGAACCACCGATGTGCGGGGTGAGGATCACGTTGTCCAGGCCGCGCAGCGGGCTCTCGAACTCTTCGTCGTTGGAGCGTGGCTCGACCGGGAACACGTCGATGGCAGCGCCGATCAGGTGCTTGTCCTTGATGGCGGCGGCCAGGTGGTCCAGCTCGACCACGGTGCCACGGGCGGCGTTGATCAGGATCGCGCCCTTCTTCATCGAGCGAATTTCCTTCTCGCCGATCATCCACTGGGTGGAGGGCAGCTCAGGCACGTGCAGCGAGACGATGTCGGCCAGGCCCAGCAGTTCGTGCAGGCTGGTGACCTGTACGGCGTTGCCCAGTGGCAGCTTGGTCAGCGGGTCGTAGAAGTAGACCTGCATGCCCAGGTTTTCGGCCAGGACCGACAGCTGGGTACCGATCGAGCCGTAGCCGACGATGCCGAGTTTCTTGCCGCGAATCTCGAACGAGTTGGCTGCGCTCTTGATCCAGCCGCCACGGTGGCAGGAGGCGTTTTTCTCTGGGATGCCACGCAGCAGCAGGATCGCTTCGGCCAGTACCAGCTCGGCGACCGAGCGGGTGTTGGAGTAGGGCGCGTTGAACACGGCGATACCGCGCTCGCGGGCAGCTTCCAGGTCTACCTGGTTGGTGCCGATGCAGAAGCAGCCAACGGCGACCAGTTTCTTGGCGCAGTCGAAGATCTCTTCGGTGAGCTGGGTGCGCGAACGGATGCCAATGAAGTGGGCATCGGCGATCTTTTCCTTCAGCTCGGCTTCCGGCAACGAACCAGTGAGGTATTCGATGTTGGTGTAGCCGGCGGCCTTGAGGGTATCGACCGCGTTCTGGTGCACACCTTCAAGAAGAAGGAACCGGATCTTGCTCTTGTCGAGAGAAGTCTTGCTCATCTGCGTAAACCTGTATCCCGGAGAAAAAATGGCGAGGGGTGATGCCAGCCGCGAGGGCGGCCTTAGCATGAACAGCGGGAGCGCTATGCTAGCATACGCGACACAATCTGAGCTTATCCCGACAGGTGAAGAGTGCTCAGGGTGACTATGAATAAGTCGAGAGTTCCAGCGATGACCCACCCCGCTGCAATTGAAGAACTGATGACCCTTGTCGACCCTGGCAAGGTCCTGACCGACCCGGCATCCCTCGACGCCTATGGCAAGGACTGGACCAAGCACTATGCACCGGCGCCCAGCGCCATCGTGCTGCCCAAGACCATCGAGCAGGTGCAGGCCATTGTCCGCTGGGCCAATGCGCACAGGGTGGCGCTGGTGCCGTCGGGTGGGCGCACCGGGCTCTCCGCGGGGGCCGTTGCGGCCAATGGCGAAGTCGTGGTGGCCTTCGACAACATGAACCGGATTCTCGACTTCAATGCCTTCGACCGCACGGTGGTTTGCCAGCCCGGGGTGGTCACCCGCCAGTTGCAAAGCTACGCCGAAGCGCAGGGCCTGTATTACCCGGTAGACTTCGCTTCCAGCGGTTCCAGCCAGATAGGCGGCAACATCGGTACCAATGCCGGCGGCATCAAGGTAATCCGCTACGGCATGACCCGCAATTGGGTGGCCGGGCTGAAGGTGGTGACGGGCAAGGGCGAGTTGCTGCAGCTGAACAAGGACCTGATCAAGAACGCCACCGGCTATGACCTGCGCCAGCTGTTCATTGGCGCCGAAGGCACGCTGGGTTTCGTGGTGGAAGCCACCATGCGCCTGGACCGCGCCCCGCGCAACCTCACCGCCATGGTGCTGGGCACGCCGGACTTCGACTCGATCATGCCGGTGCTGCACGCCTTCCAGGGCGGGCTCGACCTCACGGCCTTCGAATTTTTCTCGGACAAGGGCCTGGCCAGGATCCTTGCGCGTGGTGATGTGCCGGCGCCATTCGCCACCGACTGCCCCTTTTATGCGCTGCTGGAGTTCGAGGCCAGCACCGAGGCAGTCGCCAACCAGGCACTGGCCACCTTCGAGCATTGCGTCGAGCAGGGCTGGGTACTGGACGGGGTGATGAGCCAGAGCGAAACCCAGCTGAAAAACCTGTGGAAGCTGCGTGAGTACCTGTCGGAAACCATCTCGCACTGGACCCCGTACAAGAACGATATTTCAGTCACGGTCTCGAAAGTGCCGGCGTTTCTGCGCGATATCGATGCCATCGTGGCCGAGCATTACCCGGATTACGAAGTGGTGTGGTACGGCCATATCGGCGATGGCAACCTGCACCTGAACATCCTCAAGCCCGAGCACATGGACAAAGACGCGTTCTTTGCCTCGTGCGCCAAGGTCAACAAGTGGGTGTTCGAGATCGTCGAACGCTACAACGGCTCGATCTCTGCCGAGCACGGCGTAGGCATGACCAAGCGCGACTACCTGGGCTACAGCCGCTCGGCCGAAGAAATTGCCTGCATGAAGGCGATTAAGGCCGTGTTCGACCCTAACGGCATCATGAATCCGGGTAAGATCTTCGCTCCTGAATAAAAAGCAGCATGCAAAGGAGTCGGCCATGAGTTACCAGCACCAGTATGTAGACGGCACGCGCATCCACTTCCCGTTGGGCAAGGTGGTGTGCATTGGCCGTAACTATGCCGAACACGCCAAGGAACTGGACAACCCGATCCCCAGCGAACCGCTGCTGTTCATCAAGCCCGGTAGTTGCGTGGTCGCCGCGCAAGGCGGCTTCAAGATCCCGACCGAGCGCGGTTCGGTGCATTACGAGGCAGAAATCGCCGTGTTGCTGGGCAAGTCACTGTCCTCGCACCCCAGCGAGGAAGAGGTGCTGGACGCCATATCCGGCTACGCCCCGGCCCTGGACCTGACCCTGCGCGACGTGCAGGCCAAACTGAAGGAAAAAGGCCTGCCATGGGAGCTGGCCAAGAGCTTCGACGGTGCCTGCGTACTGCCGCCGTTCGTCTCGGCTGCCAGCTTCCCGGACGTGACCGACATCCCGGTACGGCTGACGGTGAACGGCGAAGTACGCCAGGACGGCAACAGCGCAATGATGCTCAACCCTATCGTGCCGATGATTCAGCACATGGCCGCGCATTTTTCGCTGCTGGCGGGGGATGTGATCCTCACCGGCACCCCGGCGGGCGTGGGGCCGTTCAATGTCGGTGACGAGCTGGTGCTGGAGCTGCCGGGTGTCAGCCGCTTCGAAAGCCGGGTGCTCTGAGCCCTGTGGGAGCGGCCTTGCGTCGCGAAAGGGCCGCAGAGCGGCCCCGGCAATAGGTGCTTGACGCATGAATCCCGGGGGCGCTTCGCACCCCTTTCGCGACACAAGGCCGCTCCCACAAAGAATGCGCGTCCAGGCAGGATTTGGCGTTTTTTTCACACCCAATGCGGATAATGCGCGCATCTACGCCCACTGCTTCAGGACCCCTGCATGCCATCACCCCCCAACGCCCCGGCAACCCCCAAGCGTCGTTTCTACCTGCGCTGGCCCTTTGGCCTGGCGGTGGCGGCGGTGATTGGCTACGGCGTGGCCATGGCGATGCACTGGGATGACCGTGGTGCGCTATGGCTGAAGGAAGGCTTTGAAAGCCGCGCCGAGCGCAGCGAAAGCGTATGGCTGCCGGATTATCAGGTAGACATCGATGCCAAGCCCCTGCCGGGCATGGACGATGACGAAGCGTCGGACGTGGCGTTCAACCCGCAGACCCGGACGCTGTTCGCGGTCATGGGCAAGAACCCGTTCCTGGTCGAACTGAGCCTGGACGGCGATGTGCTGCGCAAGATCCCGCTCAACGGCTGGAACAACCCGGAAGGCGTTGCCGTGCTGGAAGACGGTTACCTGGCCATCACCGACGAGCGCCTGCATGATCTGACCCTGGTCAAGGTGGACGGGCACACGGCGGTGCTCAACCACGCCGACTTCAAAAGCTATGACCTGGGGCAGTCGGTGAAAAGCAACAAAGGCTTCGAGGCCGTCGCCTGGGACCCGCTGCACCAGCGCCTGGTCATCGGCGAGGAGCGCCCGCCCAAGCTGTACACCTGGAACACCGATGGCCGCAGCCAGCTCAAGGGCGACAAGCAGCCGCTGCCAAGCGATCAGCTCGACTTGCGCAACCTCTCGGCGCTGGGTGTCGACCCGCGCACAGGCCACCTGTTGGTATTGTCGGCCGACTCCAACATGCTGCTGGAGCTGGACCAGCAGGGGCAGCAGGTCAGCTTCATGACTTTGCTCGGCGGGTTCAACGGCCTGCAAGGCACCATCCCGCGGGCCGAGGGGGTGGCGATGGACGACCAGGGCAACCTGTACATGGTCAGTGAGCCGGCATTGTTCTATCGCTTCAGAAAACCCTGAGCCAACAATCCGCTTTTTCGGATGCTGGCATTAAGCTTTATTTCAGTCATTCATGGTTAGATTCGCCATCCTTGTGCCGAGTCTGCCTGTATGCGTGGTTTTGTTCGTCTATCCCTGGTAATAGCCGTTGTCTGCCTGTGCCTGCTCGGCTGGGCCGGGCATGAGTTCCGCCTTTACGAGCGCGCCTGGTTCAACCTCAAAACCTGGTGGCAGCCCGCCGAGCAGAGCATGGGCCTGGAGCGCTACCGGGTGGTGCTGGAAGCGCAGCCTATCGAAGGGTTGAACGACGATATATCGGCGCTGACCTACGACCCTGACCGCAAGACCCTGTTTACCGTCACCAACGCCCGTTCGGAGTTGATCGAGCTGTCGCTGGACGGGCGCATCCTGCGCCGCGTGCCGCTGACGGGCTTCGGCGACCCGGAGGCCGTGGAGTATGTCGGGCCAAACAGCTATGTGATTTCCGACGAGCGTCAGCAACGGCTGATCCGGGTGCGCCTGGACGACGACACGTTGTTCCTCGATGCCGGCGATGCCGAGCAGCTCAGCCTGGGCATTGGCCTGAACGGCAACAAAGGCTTCGAAGGCCTGGCCTACGACTCAGCGGGCAAGCGCCTGTTCGTGGCCAAGGAACGCGACCCGATGCTGATCTATGAGGTTCACGGCTTCCCGCATGACAACCCGGAAAAGCCCTATGCCGTGCATGTAGTACAGGACCGCAAGCGCGATTCACGGTTGTTCGTGCGGGACTTGTCGAGCTTGCAGTTCGATGAGCGCAGTGGGCACCTGCTGGCATTGTCCGACGAGTCGCGGCTGTTGCTGGAGCTGGATATCGAGGGCAGGCCGCTGAGTACCCTGTCGCTGCGCAAGGGCTACCAGGGCTTGCAGGCGACCGTACCGCAGGCGGAGGGGATTGTGATGGACGAGGCGGGAACCCTTTATCTGGTCAGTGAGCCGAACCTGTTCTATGTGTTCAAGCAGCCGGCTGACTGATCGTCTGTCAGGGCCCTTCGCGGGTAAACCCGCACGGGGATCGCATCAGGGCTGGCAGGTGTTTGCCACAAGGTATGCAGCGCCTGTTAGAGCGAGCGCCGCCCGCGCG
>NZ_RHQO01000076.1:0-21051 GCF_003935475.1 Pseudomonas sp. p99-361
AGCTCGCGATGCGCCGCGCGGGCGGCGCTCGCTCTAACAGGCGCTGCATATCTTCTGACAAACACCTGCCAGCCCTGGTGCGATCCCTGTGGCTGGCTTGCCGGCGATGGGCCGCAACGCGGCCCCAAGTTGCATGACTGACGCGCATTAGCGCAAGGCGCTGTCAGGTCACGACCTGATAGCACGGTACATACGCCGCCCCGCCGGGCAACTTCATCCGGTGCTGGTCGACGAACGCCTGCAGCAACCGCCCCAGTGGATCGAGCACAGCGCTGTCGCCACGAATCTGATAAGGGCCGTGCTCCTCGATCAGGCGGATACCCTTGTCCTTGACGTTGCCGGCCACGATGCCGGAAAACGCCCGGCGCAGGTTGGCCGCCAGTTCGTGCGGTGGCAGATCGCGGCGCAAGTCCAGTTCTGCCATCGCCTTATGCGTAGGGTCGAAGGGGCGCTGGAAGCTCTCCTCGATCTTCAGCAACCAGTTGAAGTGGAAGGCATCGTTGCGCTCGCGGCGGAACTGCTTCACCGCCTTGAGCCCTTCGACCATGTGCCGGGCAACTTCTGCCGGGTCGTCGATGATGATTTCGTACAAGCGGTGCGCCGCCTCGCCCAGCGTGGCACCGACAAAGGCATGCAACTGCTGCAGGTAGGGTTCGGCACTGCGCGGGCCGGTGAGCACCACCGGGAACGGCAGGTCGTGGTTGTCCGGGTGCATGAGGATACCCAGCAGGTAGAGGAATTCCTCTGCCGTACCGGCGCCACCGGGGAAGATAATGATGCCGTGGCCGACACGCACGAAGGCTTCCAGACGCTTCTCGATGTCCGGCAGGATCACCAGTTCGTTGACAATCGGGTTGGGCGCTTCGGCAGCGATGATGCCCGGCTCGGTCAGGCCCAGGTAGCGGCTGCCATGCATGCGCTGCTTGGCATGGGCAATGGTCGCGCCCTTCATCGGGCCCTTCATCACGCCCGGGCCGCAACCGGTGCACACGTCCAGCTTGCGCAGCCCCAGTTCGTGCCCGACCTTCTTGGTGTACTGGTATTCCTCGCTGCTGATCGAGTGGCCGCCCCAACACACCACCATCTTCGGCTCCACACCCGGGCGCAGGGTGCGGGCGTTGCGCAGCAGGTGGAACACGTAATCAGTGATGCCCTGGGAACTTTCCAGGTCGATGCGCTGGCTGGCCAGTTCGCTTTCGGTGTAGACAATGTCACGCAGGGCGCTGAACAGCATTTCGCGGGTGCTGGCGATCATCTCGCCATCGACAAAGGCGTCGGCCGGGGCATTCTGCAGCTCCAGGCGCACGCCACGGTCCTGTTGGTGGATACGCACCTCGAAATCCCGGTAAGCCTCGAGGATGGTCTTGGCGTTGTCGACATGGGCGCCGGTGTTGAGGATGGCCAGGGCGCACTGGCGGAACAAGGTGTAAAGGCTACCGGTACCGACTTCACTCAGTTGCTGCACTTCACGTTGTGACAGCGTCTCCAGGCTGCCTTTGGGGCTGACGGATGCATTGATGACATGGCGTTGAGGCATCTAAGTCTTTCCTGTGCGGGTAAAACATCCTTCTTGGACAACACCATACCGAGAAATGTGGGCGGCCACGAGGGGGGCGGTGAAAAACCTTTGCAGCGCTACGCCTGCTTCGCCGCCCGGTTGCCGATCAGCTCAACAACTTCTGCACCCCGAGGGTGATTGCCAGGCCGCCGCCAACCAGCCACAGGTTGAGCAGCGCCCCGGTCGCCAGCGCCCGTGGCCCGGCCTGACGAATCTGGCTCAAGCGCGTCTCCATGCCCAGCGCGGTCATCGCCATGGTCAGGGCGAAGGTGTCCAGGCCTTTGAGCGCCTGGGTCACGCTGCCGGGCAGCACCTGCAGCGAGTTCACCAGCACCAGGCCGAGGAAGCCGAAGGCGAACCAGGGCATGGCGATACGGCCGTTGCCTTTGCCCTGGCCAGCCTGGCGCGAACGGCTGATCCACAGGCCGACCACCAGCAGCACGGGTACCAGCAGCATGACCCGGGTCATCTTGACGATGGTCGCGATGTGGGTGACTTCCGGGCTGACGTTGCTGGCGGCGCCGACCACCTGGGCCACTTCGTGGATGGTGCCGCCCAGCAGCAGGCCGGCACCCAAGGTGTCCAGGTGCAGCCAGCCAGCGTTGATCGCCAAGGGGTAGACGAACATCAACAAGGTGCCGAACAGCACCACACTGCCCACCGCCATGGCGCTCTTGTGCGGGGCGCTGCGCAGCGCCGATTCGAATGCCAGCACGGCGGCTGCCCCGCAGATGGCGCTACCGGCGGCCGTCAGCAGCGCGGTGTCGCGGTCAAGCTTGAAGACTTTCATGCCGCACCACAGGCCGATCAGCAATGTGCTGCCAACCACCAGCAGCGAGACGATTAGCCCCGACCAGCCTACCTCGGCAATTTCCTGCAGGCTCACCCGCACGCCGAAGAACGCCACGGCAATGCGTAACAAGCCGCGAGCGGAAAAATTGATACCCGCGGCCCAGCTTGCCGGCACGCCGTCACGCAGCGCGTTGCCATACAGCGCACCCGCGACGATGCCGACAATCAGCGGGCTGATGCCAAGCCTGGCGATGGCGGGTATGGCCGCCAGTTGCGTGACAGCCAGCGCGAACAGCGCGACGAACAGGATGCCATTGAGCCGCCCTTTGGTAGAAAGGGTATGGGTGTAGGCGGGATGGGACGGTACCGTGGCCATGCGAGTCCTCCGGGCAATAATTCGACGAGGCCTACGTTAATCCGGTTATAAGCTTATAAAAAATCGTAATTTGGGATGGCAAATATCCGCTTTGCTGATATTTTGAGTTCATGACCCCAGAACAGCTGATAACATTCGCCACCGTTGCCGAGCATGGCAACATCAGCCATGCGGCCCAGGCCCTGCACCTGTCGCAGCCTGCGGTTTCCGGGCAGCTCAAGCTGCTGCAGGAGGCGTTCGGCGAACCCCTCTACCAACGTGCCGGTCGCGGCGTGCGGCTAACAGCGGCTGGCGAGCAACTGCTCGCACACGCCGAGCGCCTGCGCGATACCTTCCGCCAGGCCCAAGCCCTGCGCGAGGCCATGCGCGGGTTGGAGCGCGGCACCTTGCGCATTGGCGCCAGCACTACGCCCGCCAGTTACCTGTTGCCTTACCTGATTGCCGATTTTCATCGGCAGTACCCGGACGTGCTGGTGACGACCTCGCATGGCAACACGGCGGAGATCGTGGCGGCACTGGACAGCGTTGATATCGCCCTGATCGAGGGGCCGCCCGGCCATGAGTTGCCCCTGGGCACGCACACCACGCCGTGGCACGAGGACGAAATCGTGGCGATCGTGCCGCGCGGGCACCCCCTGGCAGGCACGCACAAGCAGCCATTGGCGGCGCTGGGGGCCTATCCGTTGGTGTTGCGTGAAAGCGGCTCGGGGGTGCGGCAGGTCGTTGAGCGGGCATTCGCCCGTGATGGCGTAGCCATGCGTGTGGCGCTGGAAATCGCCGGTGTGGAGGGGGTCAAGGAAGCGGTGCGTGCCGGCATGGGCATCGGCTTTGTTTCAGCCATGTCCATACGCCACGAGGACGGTGCTTTGCAACGCTTGCAGGTGCATTCCCAGGCATTGGTGCGTCGTTTTTCCATATTGATGCCGCACGCCGCTACGCCCTCGCGGGCGGCGGCGCGGTTTCTGGCGTTGTGCATGGCATAGCACAAAACGTCGCCCGCACCGGTACTCCCCCTCACCGCTCTATCACTGCAAGTGCGTGGACAATCCTTCTGAAGTTATCGATCGTGAGTGGCAAATCCGGTCACAGATTTTGGGCGCTTTTACCATTGTCACGCACGTCATTCGAAGGCGATTATTTTTCTGACGCTTCAGCGACTTCTCCCCAATAAGAACAAATCAGAGGGACGCATCGTGATGCCTTGTTACTTTCCTGCGTTACCTAGCTTTGGCTATCAGCATGTTGTTGATCTTCAGACATGTGGACCCTGGTTGTCTGTGGGTGCATGTATTGAACGCTGTGATTGCAATGCTCAAGCTGACCAAAGCGACCTCTTTGGCGAAGGCTCTCACGGTGTCAGTACACACTGCACATTTGAAGACCTGATTGCCCGCACCCGTTTTAATGATTGCTCTCCCAAACGCCCGAATTAGGCGAACTCGACTTCTGCCTCTCCATCATCACCGTTCGAGACCAACAGGCGTGACGTGAGTGGTTGTGGTGGCCGGAAAGAATGTCCCTGCCCGTGTCAGCGCCAAGTGCTGGCTCGCTACCTCGCGTTTATCAAAGTAGTTACCACAAGTACTTCGGCTTCAGGCATGGGGCGGGTGCGTAAATTGTGCCTGGTCTGAAAGACAGTCCTGGCAGTTTCATCCAGACAGTCGAGCATGTTGGATTGGCCTGCGATCGCGACACGTAAGTACACTTCAGTAGAAAAAAATAAGATTGAAGGAGATACGGTATGAGTGCTTTGAATGTGTTCACGTTGGCCGGAGAGTCTAAGTTCAATCGCTTTCATGGGTTGATTCTTTTTTGGTGCGTGCTGATACTGATCATTGATGGTTACGACTTGGCGGTGGTGGGGGCAGCACTGCCAGCCATCATGGTTGATATGCAAATTGACGCAACCAGTGCCGGCGTCATGGCTGGCTCAGCCTTGTTTGGCACCATGCTGGGGGCAATTTTCCTGGGGACGCTGGCAGACCGTATAGGTCGGCCAAAGATGATTGCAATCTGTGTGGCTCTCTTCAGCCTATTCACTGCTGCCGCCGGTTTTACTGACAATCCGTTAACCTTTAGCATCCTGCGCTTTATCGCAGGGTTGGGGATCGGCGGTGTGTTGCCTATCTGCACGGCGCAGATGGGAGAGTTCTCGCCCATGAAGGTTCGCACCCGCTTGGTGACCCTCGTTTTCGCGGGCTATTCGGTGGGCGGAATTTTGGTAGCGCTCACGGGTAAGCAACTGATCGAAAGCTACGGCTGGCAATATGTTTTCTACGTAGCAGCCCTACCAGTCTTTTTGATTCCTTTCATATTGAAGACCATGCCCGACTCTATCGGCTTCCTGTTGAAGCAAGGTCGGGAAGACGAGTTGAAAATCATTGCACGTCGTCTTCGTCCTGAACTTATGATCAAGGATGACACTACGCTTGTCGGTAACCCTCATATTGTTGCCGAGCAAGACAAGCCTGTACGAAGCCTTTTCCAGGAAGGGCGTGCCTACAGCACCGTCATGATCTGGCTGGCGTTCATTACTGGGCTTTTCATGGTATATGCGCTCAACTCATGGCTCACCAAGCTCATGGCCATGGCGGGTTTCAGCCTCGGTTCCGCCCTGAATTTCGTTATTGTGTTCAACCTCGGGTCGATATTCGGTGCACTTTTCGGTGGCTGGCTCAGCGATAAATTCAGCATCAAGCAGGTGTTGGTGGTGTTTTACGTGGTCGGTGCAGTTGCACTCACGCTAATGGGTTACACGCGTTCTACTGAACTGCTCTTCGTCGTCGTGTTCATCGTGGGTGGCTCCACGCTCGGTACCCAACTTCTGGCCTATGCGTATGCCGGGGATTTTTACCCCCCCACCATCCGTTCAACGGGTGTGGGCTTTGCGTCCGGGGTCGGTCGTATCGGAGCGATAGTCGCGCCCGTTTTGATTGGGGCACTCGTATCGATGGCCTTGCCGCTGGAGCAGAACTTCATGGCAATCGGCCTTGCCGGTCTGGTAGGTGCTGTTGCTGTGACCCTGATCAACCAGTCGCGCGCGGACTCCACGGTGGTGAGGAACAAGGTCATTGTTTCACACGATCTGACCTGATATCGGCGCTGTAGGCAGGGGGTCAACGTTCATCATTTGCATGGGGTTGACCTGCGGCTCATGCACAAACACACAACAATAATAAGGGTGCCTGTGATGGGTGGTTTTAATAAAAAGTCATTAGCCTGTTCTGCTGCTCTGCTGGTGACGCCTTATGTTTCTGCTGCGTTCGTGGAAGATTTCAAAGGTGGTCTCGAACTTCGAAACTTTTATTACAATCGCGATTTCCGTAATGATGGGGCTGCGCAGTCCAAGCGCGATGAGTGGGCACAGGGCTTTATCCTGAACCTGCAATCCGGCTTCACAGAAGGCCCCTTGGGCTTCGGTATCGACGCCATGGGCTTGTTGGGGGTCAAGCTTGACGCTAGTCCTGACAGAACGGGATCTGGACTATTGCCCTTCGATTCCGACAGAAACGTGGAAGACGAGTATGGAAAATTCGTGGCCACCGCCAAAGTCAGGGTAGGCAAGACTGAGTTGAGAGTAGGAGGGCTAAGTCCTCTGATGCCTTTACTCTGGAGCAATAACAGTCGCCTTTTGCCTCAGGTTTTTCGCGGGGGTTCTCTGACGGTCAACGATATTGATGCATTGACGGTTACGGCCACAAGGGTCAACGCTGTGAAACAGCGTAACTCTACCGATTTCGAATCACTCACGGTATTTGGCTATGCCCCGGTCGAAGCTGACCATTACAATTACATTGCCTTCGATTACAAAGCTGATAAGGACATGCGACTTAGCCTGCACGCCGCCGAACTTGATGATCTCTACAAGTCCTACTTCGGCGAAATCAAAGTCAGTCGGCCGTTTTTGAAGGGTAATGTCATTGCGGATGTTCGCTTTTTCGATGCCAGCGAAACCGGCGCCAAAAAACTGGGTAGCGTAGATAACCGGACACTGAGTAGCTACGTTGCTTATAGCATAAATGGGCACATTATCGGGGGCGGCTATCAGAAGGCGTGGGGCGACACGCCATTTGCGTTCATAAACGGCACAGATACCTACCTGTTCGGTGAGTCGCTGGTCAGTACATTCACTGCGCCCAACGAGCGTGTCTGGTTCGCCCGATACGATTATGACTTCGCCGCGTTGGGCGTGCCTGGATTGCTTTTCACCACCCGATATACGAAAGGCGATGATATTGATCCTGCTCTGCTAACAACCCGCCAAGCCGCTTCACTTCGTCAAAATGGGAGCGAGGGTGAAGAGTGGGAGCGAGTGACCGACCTCTCTTATGTCATCCAGAGTGGCCCAGCCAAAGGTGTCTCTTTTCAATGGCGTAACGCTACGAACCGATCGACCTATGCGGACAGCGCCAATGAAAATCGATTGATCATGCGTTATACCTTCAATTTCTAACGTGTTAAGGCGGGCCGCACAGATTAGTCGGCCCATTTCAGCTTATGCCGCCGGAGGGTTTATTGGCAGCTTCCTAGGGTGGGGGACAGGAGGGGCCGCAGGTGGACTGACAGTGCCGGCCTGGTGGGCGCAAGCTAACCCGCGATGAAGCCGACACAGCCGCCATCAATTCACCTTGAAAACGTGTTTCATATAGGCCACGAAATTCTCGTCCCGGCACTGGGTCTTGCCAGGGCTGTCGGAAATTTTCGCTACCGGCGCCCCATTGCACGCGGTCATCTTGATAACCATGTTCATCGGCGCTACCCCCGGGATATCGCACGTCAGTTGGGTACCAATGCCGAAGCTCACATTGATCCGCTCATGCAGCGCCCGGTACAGCCCCAGCGCCTTGGCAAAATCCAGCCCATCGGAGAAGATCAGGGTCTTGCTCTTTGGGTCGATC
Organism: Pseudomonas sp. p99-361; assembly: GCF_003935475.1. Classification (NCBI taxonomy): domain Bacteria; kingdom Pseudomonadati; phylum Pseudomonadota; class Gammaproteobacteria; order Pseudomonadales; family Pseudomonadaceae; genus Pseudomonas; species Pseudomonas sp. p99-361. The sequence goes on from NZ_RHQO01000076.1 coordinate 7,625, forward strand.
CCCAGCCGCTCATAGTGGGCAATGGCTTTTTCCGCCCACGCCAGTGGATCGCCAGAGTCGTGCCGCAAGCCATCGAACAGCTTGGCGAAATACAGGTCGAAATCGCCGAGGAAGGCATCCATGGTGATGCAGTCGGTCAACGCTATGCCGAGCAGCCCTCGGTACTCCCTGACCCAGCATTCCAGTGCGGCGGCCTGGCTGTCGACCAGGCGCGGGCCTAACTGCTGGTGTGCCATGAACCATTCGTGGGCCATAGTGCCCAGCGGCTTGAGCTCGAACTCACGCGCCAGGTGCACGTTGCTGGTGCCAACGAAGCGCCCCGGGAAATCATGCTTGAGGATATGCACGACTTCTTCCTGCACCCGGTAGGAGAAGCGCCGGCGCGTGCCGAAGTCCGCCAACTGGAAACCGGCCAGCTCTTGAGCACTGGCCTCGGCTTTCAGCCAGTCGAGCTTCTGGTACAAGCGCTCGCCGACCTGTTCGATCACCACGTCACGGTAGCGGTAACGGTTGCGCACCTCGCTGATGATCGCCAGCAGCGGGATCTCGTAGAGAATCACGTGCAACCAGGGCCCGCGTACGCGCACTGCCAGTTGCCCGGCGGCGTCCAGGCCCACCTGTACATAGCGCAGGTTGAAACGGAACAGGCTTAGAAAGCGAATGAAATCCGGTTTGAGGAAAGGGATTTTCTCCAGATAGGCCAACTGGTCGTGGGTCACCGTGACCTCGGCCAGCTGTTCTACCTGGTAGCGGATTTCAGCCAGGTAGGGAGACAAGTCTTCGTCGTTGCGGCAACGAAACTCCCATTCCACCTCGGCGTTGGGGTAGTTGTGCAGCACTGCCTGCATCATAGTGATCTTGTAGAAGTCGGTGTCCAGCAGGTTCTGGATGATGCGGGGGCCGAAAACACTTTCGCTCATGGGCGTTGTTCCTTGATCAGGGCAAGCTGGTGGTCGAGCGCGGCTTCGTCGCCGCAGAGGATGACCCCTTCGGCGGCCAAGGCGCCGCACGCCTCGATAGCGCCTGCCTGAGTCAGCGCACGGCAGGCCGGTAGGTACAGCAGCACCTCGAAGCCGGCCTGGCGCAGTTGCCGGGCGGTGGTCTTGACGCAGTAGTCCAAGGCCAGGCCGCCGACGATCACCGCGCCGACCTGCTGCACCTTGAGGTATTCGATGACCCCCGTGGAACGGCGTTCGGCGAGGTCGTGATAGCAGGCGCCGTAGGGGTGTAGGTCGGGTTCGACACCCTTCCACACGAAGTAGTCGTAATCGATGGGCGCCGGCAGGCCAGGCAGCAGCTCGAACCCAGGGGTGCCGGGGACGCAGTGGCTGACCCAGGTCAGGTCGGCGTTGGCCATTTGCAGGGGCTGCAGCATGTGCGCCGGGTCGGCGACAACCCAGGCGGCATTGGCCGGGTGGGCATCTTTGCTGCCCAGGCGCAGGTCGGCGCGCAGGGCCATGGTGTTGAGGTCAACCGCAATTTCATGGCCTTCGGGAACCGGGAGTTCCTGCGGCGCGTTGCCGGTGAAGCCGTTCTGCGCATCGACATCGAAACTGGCGATTTTCATGGCGGTTCTCCTTGCTGGACTCTCCACATAATCTACCTGGTGATCTAAGTCTGTCAAGCGTACATCCCTATTGATTTGCTTGTTGATTTACTTAGTGCCTCTGGTGGATTATTAGGCCAGTGAACGAGGAGCAACCCGGTGAGTACAGTTGAAGTCCTGGCCAGTGTCGATATCGTGACCCTGCGCCTGGCCCCCGATGCGCAGCATCTGCAAGTGTTGTTGCACCGCCGTGAGCGCGAACCGCACGCCGGCCAGTGGGCGTTGCCGGGGGTGATCGTCAATGGTCGAACCCCTGACATCAGCCTGGAGGCCGCGGCCGAGCGCGCGTTACGCGAAAAAACCCGGCTGGTGCCGTGCTACATGGAGCAGGTGGGTACCGAGGGCAATGCGTTTCGCGATCCGCGGGGCTGGTCGCTGAGCACCTATTACCTCGCCTTGATCGGCCCTGGGCAGGCAGCCTTGGGTGAGCAGTTGGCGTTTTTCGACCTGGACAGTGTGTTGGCGCGCAAGGTGCTCTTGCCTTTCGACCACACGTTGCTGGTGGAGCGGGCCCGCGAGCGGCTGGCGGCAAAGACCGTGTACAGCAGCCTGCCGCTGTACCTGCTGGCGGAGAAATTCACCGTATTCGATGCACTGGGGGCGGTTCAGGCATGCCTGGGGCAGACGGTGAACAGCACCTCGCTGCGTAAACGCCTGGAGCGCTTGCGTGAGCTGGGGTGGGTGAAGGACACCGGGGAGAAGAACCAGCCCAGGCTGGGCCGGCCGCAGCAGTTGTATCAGCACACGCCCCTGGGTGGGCGGGTGTTCATGTTTGATCGCAGCTTGTTGCCGGAGGGAGGGTAGAGTTCGGCTTGAGGGGCAGGGAGCGCTGCGACCGAGCGCCCCACCTGCGGTGCTCGGTCATGTATGGGTCAGCTTCCGGCATCGGAGCTCCCAGCGATGGTGCACAACCATCTGCTGGGATTTGCCGGCGCAGCAAACTCAGTGCCCCATGGCCAACTTGGCACTCAGCTGCCGGCGCCGGTAAGCACTGTCACGGCTGGCCAGCCACCAGTACAGCGGCGAAGTCACCGCCAGCCCTACCAGCCACGACAGGTCGGCGCCGTTGATGTGCTCGGAAATCGGCCCCACGTACAGCGGCGTGTTCATGAACGGGATCTGCACCACGATACCCACCGCATAAGCGAGCAGTGCCTGCGGGTTGTAACGGCCATAGATACCGCCATCGACCTGGAAGATCGACTGGATGTCGTAGTCGCCCTTGTGGATGGCATAGAAGTCGATGAGGTTGATCGCCGTCCACGGCACCAGCACCACCAGCAACACCAGCACCATGTCGACGAAGTGGCCAATGAAGTCCGCCGAAGCGAACACGGCGACCACGCAGCACGCCGACAGCACGATCAGCGACAGTACTGCGCGGCTCTTGGCGGTCGGGATCCAGCGATAGGCGAAGGTTTGCACCAGGGTGATGATCGACAGTACCGCGCCATACAGGTTGAGGGCGTTGTGGCTGATGACGCTGAGCAGGAACAGCACCAGCATGACGGGGCCGAGGGTCCCGGTGGCCAGTTTGACCGCATCCATGGTGTCCATGCCGGCCGGAATGGCCAGTACCGCCACGGCGCCGAAGATGAACGACAGGCTCGAACCCAGGGCCGAGCCCAGGTAGGTGGTCCAGAAGGTCGAGCTGACTTTCACGTCTGCCGGCAGGTAGCGTGAGTAGTCCGACACGTAGGGCGCAAAGGCGATCTGCCACAGCGCCGCCAGCGACACGGTGGCCAGCCAGCCGGCCAGGCTGAAGCTGCCGCGGCTGAGGAAGTCGTCGCTCTGCACATGGGTGAAGATATAGCCGAAGCCGACCACGATGCCGATACCCAGCACCCAGGTGCCGATGCGGTTGAGGACGTGGATGAAGCGGTAGCCGATGATGCCGATGATGCCCGAACCCAGCGCGCCGATGACGATGCCGACCGGCACCGGTACTGCGTCGACCACACCGTGCAAAGACTTGCCGGCGAGCACGATGTTGGAGGCGAAGAAGCCGATGTACATGACCCCGGCAATCACTACCACCAGCAGCGCGCCCAAGGTACCGAACTGGGCACGGCTCTGGATCATCTGCGGGATGCCCATTTGCGGGCCCTGGGCCGAGTGCAGGGCCATCAGCACGCCACCGAGCAGGTGGCCCACCAGGATGGCGACGATGCCCCAGACCAGGTTCAGGTGAAACAGCTGCACGCCCAACGCGCCGGTGACGATGGGCAACGGCGCAATGTTGCCGCCGAACCACAGCGTGAACAGATCCCTTACCTTTCCATGGCGGTCTTGCGGTGGCACATAGCCGATCGTGTGTTTTTCTATGAGGGGTGCCGTATTGGCTGCACTGGTCATGACTGACTCCAAGGCAAGGTAGGGCATTGGCAACTGCCCGGGTGCGTGCCGGCGATGGGCGACGCGTTCTTGTTGGAGCGATGATGCGGGCCGCTGGGGGAACGGGAAATTAGTAAATATGTACCTTTAAGCCTTAAAAAACCTAAGGCTGACAAAAGCTTAAGCGGCTGACGGTGGCAAGGAGGGTGCCAGTTGGCTGAGGGGCTTGGGGTAGAGGGGTTGCGCGTTATGTGCGCGGTGATGGGTGAGCTTTGTTGGTGCGACCCGGGCATTTTTGGGGCACAGGGCCAGCACCGGCTAACGCATGAAGTGCACCTTGCCGGTATCGTCATTGCCCATGTACATGCCATACACCCCAGCCTGCCGCTCCAGGATGTAACGTTCGAGAATCTGGCGGATCGCCGGGTAGTAGATCTGATCCCAAGGGATCTCATCCGGTGCGAAGAACTTGTACGCCAGCGTTTCCGACCCGTATTGCCCGGTTTCTTCGGTCACGATGGCGCGGAAGATGATGTAGACCTCGCTGATTTTCGGCACGCTGAAAATCGAGTACGGCGAAATGATGTCGGCCCGCACGCCGCTTTCTTCCCACACTTCGCGCAGCGCCGCCTGCTCGGTGGTCTCGCCAGCCTCCATGAAGCCCGCCGGCAAGGTCCAGGTGCCGGGGCGTGGCGGGATGGCACGCTGGCACAGCAGGTACTTGCCGTCGCGCTCGATGATGCAGCCGGCGATGATCTTCGGGTTGATGTAGTGGATGTAGCCGCAGCCGCCACAATGCAGGCGTTCGTGGGTGTCTCCTGCAGGAACGCCCCGGGCCAGTTCCTTGGTACAGTGCGGGCAGTAGCGCGGGGCGTTGGGCATGATCAGCGGCCTGTGGGTGGCGTTAAATACGTGGATCCTTCAGCGCCAGGGGCTCGACGATGTCGCGCACCTTGACGTGGTCTTCCTGCTTCTGGCGCAGGTAATCCAGGGCTACCTTCGCAGCCGCACGCACATGGTCGACCGAGGCCTGGTGGGCAACCAGCGGGTCGCCACCCTTGATCGCCTCGACCATCTTTTCCATCTCGCGGTTGCTGGCGCCGCGGCGGTTTTCCTGCGACACCGAGGTGGCGCGCAGGTAGCTGATGCGTGCCTGCAACTGGCGCAACTGCTGCGCCGCCACCTGGTTGCCGGAGCCTTCCAGCAGCACGTCGTAGAAGCCTTGAACCGAGTCCAGCACCTGCTGCAACTCGCCTTCTTCCAAGGCTTCGCGGTTGACCTCCAGCGCGCGTTCCAGGGCACGGATGTCCTTGGCCTTGGCGTTGAGGGTGAACAGCTGCACGATCAGGCCTTCGAGTACGCAACGCAGCTCGTAGATGTCGCGGGCGTCTTCCAGGGTGATGATGGCCACCCGAGGGCCCTTGGCGTCGGCGAATTCCACCAGGCCTTCGGATTCCAGGTGACGCAGCGCTTCGCGTACCGAGGTACGGCTGACCCCAAGGCGGTCGCAGAGGTCGCGTTCGACCAGGCGGTCGCCAGGCAGCAGGTGGAAGTTCATGATCGCCGCGCGCAGCTTGTCTAGCACGATTTCGCGCAGGGTAACGGGGTTGCGGTTGACCTTGAAGCTGTCGTCGAGTGGCTGGCGTTTCATCAAGTGCGCTCTTAAAGAGGCTGCCCGGCCGCAACCGCAATAGCACCACGAACCTTGGGTGCTCCTTGCGTGGGTTCGAACAGCCCGGTGTTAACGGGTTGGCTCCGCATCGGCTTCAGCGAACGCTTCGCGGGCCAGGCGGAAGCTGTCCACCGCCGCGGGCACGCCGCAATAAATGCCGACCTGGAGCAGGATCTCGCGAATCTGTTCACGGCTCAGGCCATTACGCAATGCGCCGCGAATGTGCAGCTTGAGCTCGTGGGGCCGGTTGAGCGCGGAAATCATGGCCAAGTTTATCATGCTGCGCTCTTTGAGCGAGAGGCCTTCACGGCCCCAGACGTGGCCCCAGCAGTATTCGGTGACCAGTTCCTGCAACGGCTTGGTGAAGTCGTCGGCGTTCTGAATCGAGCGGTTGACGTAGTCTTCGCCCAGTACCTGGGTGCGGATTTGCAGGCCTTTCTCGTACTTGTCATTGCTCATGCGCAGTGCTCCGGAATGAAACAGGGACATTGGCGGTGGCTTCTTCGCGGGCAAGCCCGCGAAGAAGCCAACACCGGCTTAAAGGTCTATCAGCCCAAAGGCGGCAGGGCGCCCAGCTTGCCCTTGTGGTACACCATCGGCGTTACCGGCTGCTCGGGCAGCACCAGGTTCTTCACCGCACCCACGATGATCGCATGGTCCCCGCCGTCATACTCGCGCCACAGTTCGCACTCGATGATCGCCGTGGCCTTCGCCAGCAGCGGGTTGCCCAGCTCGCTCAGGTGCCACTCGATGCCCTTGGCCTTGTCCTTGCCCTTGCCGGCAAACGCATAGGCCTCGGTGGTTTGCTCGGCCGACAGCAGGTGGATCGCGAACTGCTTGCTGTCGCGCAGGATCGGGTAGGTGTCAGAGGCGTAGTTGGGGCAGAACAGCACCAGCGCCGGGTCGATCGACAGGGCGCTGAAGGCACTGGCGGTGATGCCGACGATGCCACCGTCGGCGTCCAGGGTGGTGACAACCGTGACGCCGGACGGGAAGGAGCCCATCACGTCTTTGTAGATGCCAGGTTCGATCATCTCGTGCTACCTCTTAGCGCATCACAAACGGGTCGGGCATGGGCGCGGTGGACAGGTTGATCCACACGGTCTTCAGCTCGGTATAGGCCAGCACCGAATCGATGCCACTCTCACGGCCGTAGCCGCTGTTCTTGAAACCGCCGATCGGGGCCATGGCCGACACGGCGCGGTAGGTGTTGACCCAGATGATGCCCGAGCGCACGTCACGGGCCAGGCGGTGGGCGCGGCCCAGGTCGCGGGTCCAGATACCGGCCGCCAGGCCGAACTGCGAGTCGTTGGCGATTTCCAGCGCCTGCTCCTCGGTCTTGAAGCGGATGACCGCCGCGACCGGGCCGAACACTTCTTCCTGCATGATGGTCATCGAGTTGCTGTCGCACTCGAACAGGGTCGGTTCGTAGAACCAGCCTTCGCCTTCGACCTCGGCCCGCTTGCCACCCATGTGCAGCTTGGCGCCTTCAGCCTTGGCCGCAGCGACCAGGCCTTCGACCACGGCCAACTGCTGCGCGGTCGCCATCGGGCCCATTTCGCTGGCATCGTCCTGCGGGTTGCCGATGCGGATGCGCTTGGCGCGGGCAATCAGGCGCTCGACGAACTCGTCGAAGATCTCGTCCTGCACCAGCAGGCGCGAGCCGGCGACGCAGCTTTGCCCTGAGGCAGCATAGATGCCGGCCACGGCGCCGTTGATGGCGCTGTCCAGGTCGGCATCGGCGAAGATGATGTTCGGCGATTTGCCGCCCAGCTCCAGCGACAGCTTGGCGAAGTTCTCGGCACTGCTGCGCACCACGTGGCGGGCAGTGGCTGCACCGCCGGTGAAGGCGATCTTGCGCACCAGCGGGTGGCGGGTCAGCGCCGCGCCGGTGCTTGGACCGTAGCCGGTGACCACGTTGACGACACCCGGCGGGAACCCGGCTTCCAGGGCCAGGCGGGCCAGCTCCAGGATGGTCGCCGAAGCGTGCTCGGACGGCTTGAGCACGATGGTGTTGCCGGCCGCCAGGGCCGGGGCCAGTTTGATCGCGGTAAGGTACAGCGGGCTGTTCCACGGGATGATGCCGGCGACCACACCGATCGGCTCGTGCACGGTGTAGGCGAACAGGTCGGGCTTGTCTAGCGGCAGGGTGCCACCTTCGAGCTTGTCGGCCAGGCCGGCGGTGTAGTGGAAGAACTCGGGCAGGTAACCGACCTGGCCGCGGGTTTCGCGAATCAGCTTGCCGTTGTCACGGCTCTCCAGCTGCGCGAGGTGCTCTTTGTTCTCGGCAATCAGGTCACCCAGGCGACGCAGCAGCTTGCCGCGCGCGGTGGCCGTGATGCTGCGCCACTGCTTGCTGTCGAAGGCACGCTGGGCGGCCTGCACGGCCAGCTCCACATCGGCCTCGTCGGCATCGGGCAACTGTGCCCAGGCCTGGGCGGTGGCCGGGTTGAGGCTGTCGAAGGTCTTGCCGCTCTGGGCATCGCGCCATTGGCCGTCGATGCACATCTGGAAACGAACGAGGGTCATGCAACAATCCCCTTGGCGGATTCGGTAAGGGTGCGGGCTTGCGCGAGGAAGTCCAGCAGCATCTTGTTGACTTCACGCGGTGCTTCCACCGCCATCATATGCCGTTGCTCGGCCAGCACCACACTGTGCGCACCCGGGATGCGCGCCGCGAGCTGGCGGGTCATGGCCGGTGTGGAGCCCGAGTCGAGCTCGCCGGTGGCGATCAGTGTCGGCACCTGGATGCTGCCCAGGTCGCTGGCGCGGTACATGTCCTGGGTGGCGAACAGCGAATAAGTGGTGTGGTAGCCCTGCGGGTCATTGCTCGCCAGGACCTGGCGGATAGCGGCGACCTGGGCCGGGTTGGCGGCCTTGTATTCACGGCTGAACCAGCGCTCGAGGGCGGCGTCGACGTTGGCGTCGGGGCCCAGCTCTGCGGCCTGGGCGGCGCGGGCGATAACGCCGGCGCTCTGCTCGGGGCTACGGTTGAACACGCTGTTGAGAACCACCAGTGCCGCCAGGCGCTGCGGGTAGTTGAGGGCAAAGGCCCGGGCAACCAGGCCGCCCATGGAAAAGCCGATTACCGTGGCCTGGGCGATTTGCAGGTGGTCAAGCAGTTCGGCGAGCTGGTCGGCATAGCCTTCCAGCGGGGTATCGGCAGCCGGCACGCGGCTTTGCCCGTGGCCGAGCATGTCATAGGCGATGACGCGGTAGTCGTTGGCCAGGCCAACGAACTGACCGCCCCACATTTCCTTGTTCAGGCCCACGCCGTGGATCAGTACCACGGGTTGGCCCTGGCCGACGGACAGGTAGCTGGTGCCGGCAGGTGTGCGTTCAGCGACAGGCTGAATCATGGAGGGCGCTCCTTGAAGGTCGGGCGCGGCGGGTAAGCACGCCACGCCCCGGCCCGTCTTGGTTGTTGTTATTGAGCGCTGGCTTTTTCGGCAGCCAGTTCTTCCAGGTCGATGTAGCGGTTGCCGATGCGCGGGTGCAGGCGGCCGCCGTCGGCAGCGCCCAGCACCACGACGATTTCATCGGCACGCGGTGCGTCTTCGATCTGCATCTCCAGGGTGATGTAGTGCGAGCGCAGGCCCTCGTCGTCTTTCTGCATCATCGGGATCTGGATCGAGGTGCCTGGGCCACCACGCTTGTTGGTGAAGCTCAGGTAGCTCTTGGCCTGTACCGCTTCGCGGTAGTGGTTGCCAAAGCGCAGGGTGTGGATCACCGCCGAAGCGTGCTCGATTTCGCCATCGGCACCCACCACGGCGGCCTTGCCGTAGGCCTCGATCTTGTCGGCCCCACCAATGGCGGCAGTCAGGCGCTCGACCATCAGTGCGCCCAGCTCCGAGCAGTTGGCGCGGATTTCCGGCTTCAGATCTTCAACGAAACCGCGACCGGCCCATGGGTTCTTGATCACCACGGCCAGGCCGACCATGGTCACCGGCTTGTCGGTGGCCTTGCCGCCTTCGATGCGGGTCTCTTCGGAGTAGGTGACGATCTTGCGGATTTCGAAACTCATGGGTGGCTCCTGGTGAGGGTTATCAGCTCTTGTTGTCTGATGGTATACCATAATATTTGTTGTGCAAGAGGGGGGTGGAAATTTCTCTTGCGGGGGGGACGGGAGGCCGCAAGTCGAAAGTCGAAAGTCGAAAGTCGAAAGTCGAAAGTCGAAAGCAGATCTGCTTTTGCTTGCAGCTTGCAGCTTGCAGCTTGCAGCTTGCCGCTAAAAAAGCCCGCTCGCGCAAGCCGCATGGGCCCACGGGAGCGGGCTGTGTCCCGCAATGTTTCAGGCAATGGGAATTCAGGCGAACGCCGGTACCACTTCCTTGATGAACAGTTCGAGGGACTTCTTCTTCTCGGCGTGGGGCAGGCTGTTGTCGCACCAGAAGCTGAACTCGTCGACACCCAGCTCCTGGTAATAGCGGATACGCGCGATGATCTCTTCAGGGGTGCCGATCATGGTGTTCTTGCGGATGTTCTCCAGCTGGAACGCCGGCACTTCGGCAAACTTGGACTCCGGGCTCGGCTCCAGGAAGCCGTTGACCGGGGTGGTCTTGTTGCCGAACCAGGCATCGAAGGTGCGGTAGAAGCGCGAAATGGCCTGGGCGCCGACCTTCCAGCCGTCCGGCTCGGCCGGGCTGTGCACGTGGGTGTGGCGCAGCACCATCAATTGCGGGCGCGGTACGTCGGGGTTGTTGTCCAGGGCGGCCTGGAACTTGTTCTTCAGGTCGAGTACTTCCTCGTCGCCCTTCATCAGCGGCGTGACCATGACGTTGCAGCCGTTGGCCACGGCAAAGTTGTGCGAGTCCGGGTCGCGGGCGGCGATCCACATGGGCGGCGTGGCGTTGAACGGCTTCGGTACGCTGGTGGAAGTGGGGAACTTGTAGACTTCGCCGTCATGGGCATAGTCACCTTCCCAGAGCTTGCGCACCACCGGCACCATCTCGCGCAGGGCCTTGCCGCCGTCGGTGGCCGGCATGCCACCTGCCATGCGGTCGAATTCGAACTGGTACGCGCCACGGGCCAGGCCCACTTCCATGCGGCCGTTGCTGATCACGTCGAGCAGGGCACATTCACCTGCCACGCGAATCGGGTTCCAGAACGGCGCGATGATGGTGCCGGCGCCCAGGCGGATCTTTTCGGTGCGTGCCGCCAGGTACGCCAGCAATGGCATCGGGCTTGGCGAAATGGTGTATTCCATGGCGTGGTGTTCGCCGATCCACACGGTGCTGAAACCGCCGTCTTCGGCCATCAGGGTCAGTTCGGTCAGGTCTTCGAACAACTGGCGGTGGCTGACCTGTTCATCCCAACGTTCCATGTGTACGAACAACGAAAATTTCATGGGGCTTTCCTCAACGTTTGAAAGGTGCTGGCGCCAGGCAGGGTGGCGCCAGCTGTCTCGATTCACAATGGGCTTCAGGCCAAGGCCGGCAGGCTGGCCATCTTGCCGCGGCAGTACACCATCGGCCGCGGCGCTTGGGCTGGAACGATCAGGTTGTGCACCTTGCCGACCATGATGGCGTGGTCGCCACCTTCGTATTCGCGCCACAGTTCGCACTCGATGACCGCCGTGGCGCCGGCCAGGATCGGGTTGCCCAGCTCGCTGAGGGTCCACTCGATACCGTTGGCCTTGTCTTTGCCTTTCTTGGCGAACGCATAGGCGTGTGCCTGTTGCTCACCCGAGAGCAGGTGAATGGCGAAGCGCTTTTGCTTGATCAGTACCGGGTAGGAGTCGGAGCTGTAGTTGGGGCAGAACAGCACCAGCGGCGGCTCCATCGACAGGGAGGAAAATGCGCTGGCGGTCAGGCCGACGACCGAGCCGTCGTCGTCCAGGGTGGTGATGACGGTAACGCCGGACGGGAAGGAGCCCAGGACGTTCTTGTAGACGGTTGCGTCGATCATCGGGTTTACCTCTAAAAGGCTGCGGTGGTCCGCGGTTTTTATCGTTGATGTGTCTGATGGTATACCGTAATACCTATTTTGCAAGCAGAATTTTCAGCCGCACATTTTCACGATGAGCGGCGCAAAGCCACGGAATACGGGGCTTTGCTCTGTGTGGTGGTTTGTCGCAGGGGTTTTTCAAGCAGAACAGTGGCCGCTTTTTCGTGCGGATCAGTGTTGTCAAAAGATTGGAATACCATAATATGGTCCGCAGCTGAGAGGCCGCCTAGATGCGGTTTCCTTACAACGATAAAAACGACCTTTCGAGCTGAAAACCATGTCCCAACCGTCGTCGCAACACCAGTTTGTCGAGAATCACACGGTCGATTATGTGCCACCTGCCGAGCGCCATGGGAAGGCGCGCGACCTGTTCACCCTCTGGTTCAGTACCAACATTGCGCCACTGCCGATCGTCACCGGTGCCATGGTGGTACAGGTGTTCCACCTGAACCTGTTGTGGGGGCTGGTGGCCATCGTGCTGGGCCATCTTGTCGGGGGCGTGGTCATCGCCCTGGCCTCTGCGCAGGGACCGCAGCTGGGCATTCCGCAGATGGTCCAGAGCCGTGGCCAGTTCGGCCGCTATGGCGCCTTGCTGATCGTGTTCTTCACGGCGTTGATCTATGTTGGCTTTTTCATTTCCAACATCGTGTTGGCCGGCAAGACCATCCACGGCATCAGCCCGAGTGTGCCGATGCCAGGGGCGATCGTGATCGGCGCCTTGAGCGCCACCGCCATCGGCGTGATCGGCTACCGTTTCATCCACATCCTCAACCGTATCGGCACCTGGGTGATGGGCTCGGCACTGCTGGCCGGCTTCATCATGATGTTCATCCAGGACCTGCCTGCCGATTTCTTCAGCCGCGGCGCCTTCAACCTGTCGGGCTTCATCGCCACCGTCTCGCTGGGGGTGATCTGGCAGATCAGCTTCTCGCCGTATACCTCCGACTACTCACGCTACCTGCCGCGTGAAGTCGGCATTGCCAAGCCGTTCTGGGCGACTTATTTCGGCGCTACCCTGGGTACCATCTTGTGCTTCAGCTTTGGTGCGGTGGCGGTGCTGTGCGTGCCGCAAGGCACCGATGCGATGGACGCGGTGAAGCAGGCCACCGGCTGGCTGGGGCCGATCCTGATGGTGCTGTTCCTGCTCAACATCATCAGCCACAACGCCCTCAACCTGTATGGCGCGGTGCTGTCGATCGTGACTGCAATCCAGACCTTCGTTGCCCAGTGGACCCCCAGCGTGAAGGTTCGGGTGATCCTGGCCTCGGTCATACTGCTGGGCTGCGGTATGGTCGCGCTGAACGCCTCGGCAGATTTCATCGGCCAGTTCATCGGCCTGATCCTGGCGCTGCTATTGGTGCTGGTGCCGTGGGCCTCGATCAACCTGATCGACTTCTACCTGATCAAGAAGGGCCAGTACGACATCGCCTCGATCTTCAGTGCCGACGGTGGCATCTATGGCCGTTTCAATCACCATGCGATCGTTGCCTATGCCTGCGGCATCCTGGTGCAGCTGCCGTTTGCCAATACCTCGCTGTATGTTGGGCCGTACTCCAACCTGGTCGAAGGCGCCGACCTGTCCTGGCTGTTCGGCTTGCTGGTGACGGTGCCGCTGTACTACTGCCTGGCCACGCGCAGCAAGGCCGGCGAGAAGGCGGGGCGGGTTTTGAGTGTGAACGACTGATAGTCACGTGTGGCTGCAACAGGGGCTGCTTCGCAGCCCATCGCAGGCAAGCCAGCTCCCACAGGGGTCGCGTCAGGGCTGATAGGTGTTTGTCACAAGATATGCAGTGCCTGTGAGATCGAGCGCCGCCCGCGCGGCGCAATCGCGAGCTGCGCTCGCTCCTACGTTTGTTTCGGGCCAATTAT